>CAJONH010000244.1 GCA_905235825.1 Candidatus Gastranaerophilales bacterium | reverse complement strand
TTGAACTTAGAATTTTAATATTAGAGGAAGCGGGGCAGTGTTTTGTATTTATTTCGACAAGATATGAATAGTGTGAACACACTCTAATTTTTGAGATTCTTCGGCTTGCAGCCTAGGATAACGTATTGTCTAAAATTCAATTGGAGCAGTCATTCTGAACCGGCAGCATTTTAGGGTGAAGAATCTCTTATTTGTAAAAAACAGACTTTTTAGACAGCCCCTTGCTGATTAATATTACATGTATTATTGACCTGATTGAGATGTCAATTCTTTTAAAGAAGCAGAGTTCATACTATTCATTATTTCCGAGCCTGTTTTTAGCTGCTGGAGCATCATTGCTGTTTGTTGAGCATCTTCTTCTTTTTGTTTTTTCTTTTCAACTTCAATCGAGGAAACAATTTGTTCTGGTGAAATATTGACGAAATCGGCATAATCATCGATTATTTTATTTGCGTTGAGTTTATTACGCAAAGAGGGGTCGATAGATTGAGCGAGATTAACGGTGAAGTTGGTAAATCGTTCCATAGAAGAAATTTTAACTGCCTTTTGAGCTTGAGCGAGAGTGGAAACAAATTCTATATCGAGGTTTTCGCCCTGAATTTCTTCCGGGGCTTCGGGAAGAAGATTTTGTTTAACGCATTCATCGAAGACCCAGTTCATAATATGGGTTAAACCGTTATGAATTTGCTGAAGCAGAGGAGATAAAAGCACCATTTTTTCTTCTTTAAGCTCGTTAACTTCCGTAGCGGTTCTGGAGCGTTCAGCAGTATTTAAAATCATAGAAAAAAGGTCATTATAAAAGATTTCTTTAATGGACTCTTTCAATTTATCGATTATGGAATCTACTTCTAAAACACGGGGATTAACCTCATAAATGGGAGTTAAACCTCTGCCGTTTTCGTCTTCTTCAATGAATGCGGCGGGAGCGTCAATCATTTTTTTATTTTTAAGACTGGCAGGGCCTTTGAATGCGGGACTAATCATTTTTTTAACTGCTTTACCCTCATCCACGACCATACTCATAAGCTGTTTTACGTCAGGGAGAGCATTTACGCCGGGGCAATCAGAGGGATAGACATCTTCACCGTTGACTTCCGATTCAAAAACAGCATAAGGAAATTTATCGAATCCGCTTTTAGAAAGGAATTTATCTTCGTTGGAAGAAACTTCATAGTAGACGGAAATAAACTCTTTATCTTCTGCCCAGGGGGAATCTGGGAGATAATCTTTATTTGGTTCAACGAAATGAACGATTTCAAAAAGTTCTTCCAATCTGCCTGAATTAACGGCATTAATAATATCTTTAGAAACATTATTTTCGCCGAATTTATCATAAAGATTTTTAGCTGTTTCCATATAGACTCTGCAAATTGTATCAACCTCGCCCTTGACATTTTTAGCAATGCGGTAGGAGCCGATAGGAAGGACGTGGCAATGCAAAAGAGTTTCTTCATCACTTGAAAGAGCGAGAACGGAGATGCCGAAAACACCGATTTGTTTGTAGACGGCGGGAAGAACTCTGTAGAGATTAGATGAATTATAGATATCACGAAAGAGGTTTTCAACGGTGTGGCACCATTGTTTAACTTCATAGCTGTCATCCCTGCCGTAGTTTTTAACTTTCATTCTAAACCAATTGGTAGCGGGGTTGGTTGCACCGGACATCATGCCGGATGAAAAATTTCTTACGGCAATTAAGGGAGTAGAGTCTTTAATTTTTTTATTTTTAACGGGCTGCTTGTTAACGCTGCGAGTAAGGAAGCGGACGCTTCTTGGGAGGAAGTAATCGGCAAGGTCTTGCCAATCGGGCTTTAAAGCATTATAAGCGGCTTCAAGCTCCATTCGTCTTGAATTAAAATAATTTTTAGAATATTTTGTTTGTTTCATGTTATTCCCCTAATAATTTTTTCTTAGAGGAAATGAAATCATCTTCGATGCCCGTATTAGTTGTTCTAATATTTTGAGAAGCGAGAGATTTAGTACCCAATCGGTTTTCGGCATTAGCCTTTTGAGTAGAGGCATTAGCCTGAGTAGCCGTTTTAATAACTTCAGGCTCAGGGGTTGAAGATGAATCAAGTTTTGGTGTTGAACACATAATATTTCTCCTTTCATTAGTTATGTGTAAAAATATAAATTAATATAATAAGTAATACATTTGACCTATTTTTAAATTAAATTATTGCCCTCATAATGAAAAACAAATATAATGAGGACATGAGTAATAAGAAATTAATAATAATAAGCGTGATAATAGGTGTGTTATTAATTGCGGACGGAATAAGGACTGCAAAAACACCGCAAATGAAAGGTTCTTCAAAGATTGAACAATCGGAGAAATCAGCAGTATTGACATCAGATACAAAAAAATCGGAAGAACGGAGAATTGCAGATAATAGAGATTTTCCCGAAATAAAATATAACTATGCAATTAATAATAAAAGAATAAAGTGTATAAACAATTCAAATATATTTGAAAGATATAAATGTGAAGTAACAGCATCTTATGCGTGGGAAAAAGAAATAAAAAAGAGTTTATACATGCTAAAAAGCAGAATGAGCAGTGAAAATTATGATAAATTAGCCGAAAACCAAAAATTATGGAATGAATACGAAGAAAATACGGAAAAACTTGTATATGCATTTGTAATATCAAAAGATGGGAATTATAATCAACAGATAGGGTATAATTTTCTTGCGAATGTAAAAAGGCAAAGAAACGAACTATTAAGAACGGTCTATAATTTTTATTCCAATATGGAAGAAGGCGGAAATATCAAAGAAGTAAGCAAATATATATCAAATGAAGCAGCGGAAAGTGAAAATACAAAAATTAATAAATATCTGACATATTTGCAGGCGAGGGCATCAAAGGAAGAATTTCAACTGGCGGCAAAAAATCAGGAGATATGGGAGCAGTTATTGGAGAGTGATAAAGAAATAGTACATAACTTCATACAAGGTGGTATTGTTTCAGAGCTTTCAGTTGAAGAAGAAGTAAACAAGATATATAAAGACAGAGCTGTTTTATTGCGTAATATATATAACCAATATTACAAAAATACGGTTGTAAAAAGAAAATAAATATAGATATTAATTAAGCTATAATAGAAATATGAATAAAAGACATATACTAATTATTTTGTTTTTCATATTAATATTTTATTATACGCAGATAATAATGAGCGGAAGTGTTCTTGTTGGGGATGATTTATATACATTTTTTGCAGACGGAATAAAACTGGATAAACAGTTGGATTACGGGAGCTGGGTAATGTATTTAATGAATTTACTGTTATATTACATTCCGAATAAATTAAATATAAACTTGCAGGATTGGTGTATAAGTTATGGAAGTTTAATAAAGACAATAACAGTAACGGGAATTTTTGTATACATATATAAATTTATAAGAAAGAGTAATCAATCTGTAATCAGTAGTTTATTAGGAACATTTATATTATATGCAATATTTTTCATATTGCATTCAAGGATGTTTTTTGTAGATTTTATGATAAATGAAGGATTTTTTAGATTTATCATTCCTGCATTTTTAACGGAAGTATGTTTATATTATTTATATTCATTAATAAGGGGAGAGAGAGTAAATAATAAATTATTAACAATATTATCCGTTATAACGGCGGCATCATCGGAGGTAGCGGCAGTAATATTAATATCAACAATATTAATCATATCAATATATAAAAAAGAAAAGCGATATATAAAGCTGATGTTAATGATGATAATAGGTTTTATAATGTTATTATCGACAAAAGGGTTTCAAGAGCATATAAACGGGAAATTGACAAATGAGGAACTGCAATTCCAATATATTGGAGAATTTTTATTAATGTTTATAAAAAATGTTATATGGGATTATATAGTAATATATATAATAATTGCATTATTATATGTAAGGGAGAAAAAGGAGGGTTTTTTTTCCGTAATAATTATTGCAGGTGCATTTATATTTTTTATTTCATTATTTTTTATGGGAAAGACATCATACAACGGAACATTTTGGCTTGATCACAATGACATATATTCATTTTTAATAATAATATTAATTGTAGCAATTGCAGTTTTATTTAATAAGGTTGACATAAAAATATGCATATTATCAGTATTGATATTGGCATATCCTTTTTATGACTCATCATTACTATTAAAGAATACACTGTTAAATATAAAAGATAATACTTATGCGAGAGATAAAATAAGGTTATTTTATGAATACAGAAATGAAACGGCAAAGATGCCGGAGCTGGTAAAATTTCGTATGTTTTATTCTGTAATGACAAAAGAGAGAATGGATGTAAATGACTGTCATCCGATAAAGGATGTATCAACAAAAGCGGAAGAAGACAAACTGCAAATGTTATTAAATATGTTTTATTATCCGATAATGTATAAAAGCGGGATTAATACGAAACAGGAAATAATAAAAGACGGAGTAGAATATTATAAAAAACGAGGCGGAAGTTTAAGAGAAGTAGAATTGGGAGAATATAAGTTTTCGGATTTAGAGAATAGAGAATTTGTATTAAAGAAGGGAAAAACAGACAAGAAAAAATGAGGTCAAATATTATGAATAAATAATATAAAAATATAGTAGTAGGGTAGGCTTCAGCCTACCAAAACTTAAAAAAATATTTTGCGAAACGATATACCGAAAGCGTAAAAAAATTTATTAAAATAATAAGTTTTCACACTGTTCGAGAGCTTATTGATTT
>CAJONH010000243.1 GCA_905235825.1 Candidatus Gastranaerophilales bacterium | reverse complement strand
GCAAATAATAAAGCAAGTATAGAACAGGAAAAAGAACAGGAACTGAAGAAAAAAGAAGAAGAAGATAAAAAAGCACAGGAAGAAGCAAAAGCTAAAGCAGATGCCGAAAAAGATAAAAAGACAGGAAAAGCAAATAATTCTATTATGGTAGCATGGAATAAAGCTGCAAGACAGAATCCGTTTAAACCTCCGGTTATCCAGCAGGCTTTTGATGACAAGTATGAAAATATGGATGGTATGCAGTTTGAAATAATTGAACCGCCAACAAGATTGGTTCCCGATAAAAATATTGAAAAATTACTTCAAACACAGATTTCAGGAATTTTATATGATGAAAGCAGTCCTTCTGCAATAGTAAACTTAGCAGGAAAAGATGAATTTGTAAAAATCGGTGATGAAATTTCAGGTTATAAAATTAAAAAGATTACAAGAAATAAAGTGGAAATAAGCTATAAGAATAATACTTATGTAGCATCGGTAGGGGAGTTATTTGTTCCCGGAAAACTGGAAGCACAACCCGCAGTTGCTAATTTGAATAATAAATTTGCGGGCAGATATAAGAATAAAGATGTAGAGGAGTAGAACATATATTATGAAAAGTAAGTTTAATAACGTATCAAAACTTTTGGTTATTACAGGATGTGTGTCGGTACTGGCTTACAATATAGCGACAGCAGCTCCTCTAACTTATGATATGAGTCAGCCGGCTGTAAGATCAGAATATAACGCACCAAATAAAATAAGTCTGACCGGCAATGTTAATTTTGATGATAACGGTCAAAAAATAAATTTAAGTTTAAGAAACACGGACGTTCAGCAGGTTTTAAGAATGTTTGCGGATAAAGCCGGATTGAATATCATATTTCATCAGTCTGCAACAGGTACTGTAACATTAGATTTGGTTGATGTCAGACTTGAAGATGCATTTAAAATGATAATGAAAATGTGCAATTTGACTTACGTTATTAAAGATAAAACAATGATGATTGTAGGTACAGATAAAGCTGAATCATTAAATTTAACAAAAGATAATATCGGAATTTTACCTGTAAAATATGCTGATGCAGCTTATCTTGCAAACTTTTTAAATAATAATATATTCGGATTAAATACACCCGGATTATCGTACGGTCCGATTGTAACTACAAATGCAGACAGAAATGAACTGCTGATATTCGGTACCGAGAATGATTACCAAATGGCAAAAAAGATTGTTGACAGGTTTGATAAAAAACCATTAATGACTACATACAGGGTAAATCATACAACACCGTTTGAAATGGCTAAAATGATATGTGAAACTTTATTCAGATTGCCTTTTGAAGGTTCAACGTCACAATTAAGCAGCAGCGGTGCTTCCAGTGCAAGATTAAATGCTAATTTGACTACAAAGAGTTCAAAAGAAACTTTACCCGATGGTTCAATCGGCGGCGGAAGTATTGCTTGTGTATATTCAAGCGGTATTACAACAGGAAATATTGCATCATATTCAACCAAACCGACAATGATATTATACGTACAACCTGAGTTAGGTACTTTAACATTAATCGGCGGAAGTGAACATCAAATTCAACTTGTAAATGAATTTATATTGGATAATGACAGAAAACAACCTCAAGCATTACTTGAAATTGCAATTATTACATTAACTGAAGAAGGTTCAAAAGAATTTAATAATACTTGGGTAATGGGTAATAAAAATGTAGGTTTTTCATTTAGCGGTACAAACGGAGTCAAAAGTTCCTATACATGGCATGGAAACAGGTTAAATAATGGTTTAGAGTCTTCATCCATGTCATTACAACAAACAGTTTCATATTTAATAACAAATTCAAAAGCAAGAATGCTTGCAAATCCTAAAATTGTAGTAACGAACGGCAAAACTACTTCAATAGATTTAACTCAAGACTACATTAAATCAACAACAGTTCAAATATTAACAAGCGGAAGCGGTGAAGGAAGTAATGCATCCGTTCAAAAAACATTCGAAACAGGTGAAGATAACGGTATAAAAATAGAAGTTACACCGTTTATCAGTCCTGACGGATATGTTTCGCTTGATATTACTCCTGAGTATTCTTCCGAATTAAGACCTGTAATGGATACATATTCAGGTGTAGAATATACAGCAGCAACATTACTTCAAAGACATAATCTTGAATTAAAATCATTAAGAATAAAAGATGAAGAAACATTACTAATAGGTGGTATGATTCAGGAAAATGAAGCTGAAACCGTAAGTAAAATTCCGATTTTAGGAGATATTCCGGTTATTGGATTTTTCTTTAGAAACCAAACCAAAAATCTTACAAAGAATGAACTTTTATTCATGATTACGCCAAGAATTATTAAAGATACGGAAGATGTCGCTGAACTTTAGGATATATGAGTAATGGGCAGCAGTGTTGAACAAATCAAAAGTGTTATTGATATATCCGTATTGCAGAATTTTTCTGTTGATGATATGGAGAGTAATTCATACGCACCAATCGCTATAAAAAATGGTGTTGTTTTTTCGATAGTCAAAAAACAAACTAATCAAGAAATAGTGCAATCGTCAGTTGCAAATATTATGAATAACAAAAATGTTAAATTCAAAACTATTGACGATAGTGAATTTGGTGAGCTTATAGAATATATCAAAAATCGTTTAAAGCAAGTTGCGGAAGATGCTGCAGCGATTACATTTAAAAGTGATGAAGCAGATGATAATACCGGTGCGGCTTCACAAGATAGTGAAACTAATGTGGTCAATAAAAGCGGTCCTGTTGATTTTTCCAAAAAGAAAATCGGTGAAATTCTTGTTGAAATGGGATTTATTACGCAAGAGCAATTGTTTAACACATTAATGGAATCTAAAAAGGAACAAAAGCCGTTAACCGAGTTATTAGTTCAGCGTAAATATATTACTAACGAGCAATTAAAAGAAGCACTAACAGCACAGCAAGGTTTTGAAGCGGCTGCCGACAATGAGTTAAAAATATCCGATGATGTTTTGGCAATGCTTCCGGAAGACTTTATCAGAATAAACAAAGTATTGCCTTTAAGTTATGATGATAAAGGCTTAGTTGTCGGTATGGTTAATGCCAATGATAAAAAGGTAATAAATGATATTATCTTTTTAACGGGGTTAAAACCAACAGTCAGACTCATTACATATTATGAATATGCAATGTGTACACAAAGTTTATTCAGTGAATCTAAAAAAGCCACAAGTAAACTTTCAAGAAAAATTGAAAAGGCTTCTCTTGCAAATGAAAGAGAAGAAACATTATTTGAACAGGCACAAAAAGAACTGCAGGATGATTCAAATATCGTTGTTCAGTTCGTAAATCAAATTATCTCAACAGGTATTGAGCAGGGGGTCAGTGATATTCACATAGAACCAAGATTAGACGGTTATATTGTAAGATACAGAAAGGACGGTATTTTACGTGAAGCATTAAAATTGCCTGCGAAATCAGAATCATCTATATTAACTCGTTTAAAAGTTATTTCAAAAATGAACATTGCCGAACACAGAAGACCTCAGGATGGTTCATTTTCAATAACATACAGACAAAAGGATTATGATTTTCGTATTAATACGTTACCGGTAGGCAGCGGAGAAAAAATGGTTATAAGAATTTTGGCTCCGGCTGTATCTTTGTCTGCATCTAAAGAAGAATTAAATCTTGTCGGTGCCTCAAAAGAAGATATTGAAATAATCAAAAAAATGGAAAGTTCACCTAACGGAATTATTTTGGCTACAGGGCCTACAGGTTCCGGTAAAACGACAACTTTGTATACGTTATTGAATGCAATAAATGA
The DNA here is from genome assembly GCA_905235825.1 of Candidatus Gastranaerophilales bacterium. Lineage (GTDB taxonomy): Bacteria > Cyanobacteriota > Vampirovibrionia > Gastranaerophilales > Gastranaerophilaceae > Avigastranaerophilus. The sequence continues at coordinate 404 of CAJONH010000243.1, read as the reverse complement.
TGAAAAAATAAATATTACAACAATTGAAGACCCTGTCGAAATTAAAATAGACGGTATAAACCAATCACAAATCAATGTAAAAGCAGGAATTACTTTTGCATCGTGTATGCGTGCAATATTAAGACAAGACCCTGATGTTATATTGGTCGGTGAAATTCGTGATATAGAAACACTTGAAACAGCAATATCGGCTGCATTAACAGGTCACCTTGTATTATCGACACTTCACACAAACTCTGCAGCTTCAACGGTAACAAGACTGATAGATATGGGGGCAAAAGATTACCTTGTATCATCAACACTTGTTGGTATAGTAGCGCAGCGTTTAGTAAGGGCATTATGTCCTCATTGCAGAGTAGCAACTTACCCAACAAGAGACGAAGCAGAAATGCTGATTGCTGGAG
>CAJONH010000242.1 GCA_905235825.1 Candidatus Gastranaerophilales bacterium | reverse complement strand
GATTTTTGGAATGCTGTTTTTATCATATTTTCCGCTATATTCATCCAAAACTCCGTCTAAGTCAATTGATATTGTTTTTCTATATGAATTGTCACTCTTTATATCTAATAAATCCCCTTTTGCTATAAGTTGACAGGTTAATAAAATAATTAGTAAAACAAAGTATATTTTAACCATAATTTCTCCAACCGATATTTTAATCACATAAAAGATTTTATAAAAACAAAAGAATATATGCAATAAAATAGTAGAAAATTCTAATTAATTTCATAGAAATACTATTTCAAGTTATTTATCATTTTATTACTATGAATAAAATAAGCAATATTCTTGCCAAAAATATAAAAATTATACGAAAACAGCTTAATTTGACTCAAGAACAATTCGCAGAATTAACTGAGTTAAGTTGGAAAACAGTTGTAAATATCGAGTCGGGAAAACATTTTCCAAAAGCAATAAATCTCGACAAGATTTGTTCTAAGTTAAATATTGAACATTTTGAACTTTTTATTGATAATGACAATAATATTTCTAAAAATGCAAAATTAGAAAAAATAAATTCTTTTTTAAAAAATTGTGATGATATACAATTAGATAATATATATAGAATATCTGAAGCATTCAGACAGACACGTTAAAGAAGGCTTTAGCCTAAAGAAATTTAATGACAGACTAAAAATATTATTGACACAATTGTCGTATATTCTTTCACATTTTTTATTTTCAATTCCATTATTTAGTTTATAACCACAATAATAATAAACACTTTGGATACTATCTTTTTTATATTATAATTAATAAAAAAAGGATAAAATAATGAAATTACATAACACCTATTCAAATTCACTTGAAGAATTTAAGCCGATAAACGAAAATAAAGTAACAATGTACGTTTGCGGGCCTACTGTTTATGATTATCCGCATTTAGGACATGCCAGATGTTATATAACATGGGATATGTTATACCGCTACTTAAAATTTTCGGGGTATGACGTTAAATATTGCAGAAATATTACCGATGTTGACGATAAAATTTTGAAAAAAGCACGTGAAGAAAAAACAACCGCAGAAGTAATTTCAAAAAGGTATTATGAAATTTTTGATGAAGCAATGAAAAAATTAAATATACTTAAACCGGATGTAGAACCGTTTGCAACCAAAACACTCGGAGAAATGACAGCTATAATCAAAGATTTAATAAAGAATGATTATGCCTATGAAGTAAATGGTGATGTATATTTCAGGGTAAAAAAATTCAAAGATTACGGTAAATTAAGCAAACAACCGATTGATGATTTAGTTGCAGGTGCAAGAGTTGAAGCATCGGATATAAAAGAAGATGTCTTAGATTTTGCATTATGGAAAAAAGATGAAGAATTCGGCTATCCTTCCCCTTGGGGAAAAGGCCGCCCGGGCTGGCATATAGAGTGCAGTGCCATGTCAAGAAAGCACCTCGGAAAAACAATTGATATCCACGCAGGAGGTGCCGATTTAATCTTTCCTCATCACGAAAATGAAATAGCACAAAGTGAATGTGCAAACGGATGTAAATTCGTAAATTATTGGCTCCATAACGGTTTTGTTACCATTAATAAGGAAAAAATGTCTAAATCGCTTAAAAATTTTGTAACTATACAAGATATGCTTGCAAATTATGATGCGAATACGATAAGGTTATTTATTTTGACAAATCATTACAGAATGCCTGTTGAATTTTCATCCGAGGCTCTTGACGGAGCTAAATCAGGTTGGAAACGTATTCAAACGGCAGTAAATTCGGTATTAAAATTTGCCGGTAAAAACAATCTCACTGATATTACAAATTCGGAAGAAATAAAATTATTTAAAGAAGCAATGGATAATGATTTAAATACATCAAAAGCACTTGCTGTAATTTTTGATTGTTCTGCAAAAGCAAATAAAGCTGTTGCAGATAATAACCTTGAAGAAGCTAAAAAATACGCATCGCTTTTACTAAAACTTACGGATACTATGGGATTTAACATAGAAAAAGAAAAAATTGATGAAAATGAGCTGCAAAAGCGTCTTTCATCCATTATAAACGAAATGGATTTTTTATCCGAAGATGATAAAAAACTTAGAGGTTATGAATTGATTAATAAAATTATTGAATACAGAAATAAAGCCAGAGCGGAAAAAAATTGGATAATAGCGGATAAGGTGAGAAATATTCTTGATAGTATCTCCATTGTACTGAAAGATTCAAAAGACGGTACAAGCTGGGAAGAAAAATAAATTTTATTTATCTGCAAAGCAGCTGTCTAAAAAGTCTGATTTTTAAGCAGCTGCTTGTATAAATGCCTGACTTATTATTTTTGTTTCATAATTTCATCCGGATTTAATTTTTCAACAGCAGTTTGTTCTCCGTTATTAATTTCTTTCTGTTTAAATTGTTCTTTAGTTTGTTCTATATTTTGTTGTATTTGGGATTTTGCTATTTTCATTTGTGCTTCTCTTGCATTACGAATGACATCCGAGAGTTGAAAATCTACGGGTGCCGCAATACATGTTCTCGGCATAAAAGTCCAAATTATTATGCACAAATAGTATTTTATTTTACTCATATTTCCTCCGTTTCGATTTAATTTTTACAGGAATAAATAAAAAATATATCGCTCTTTCGGGTTATTAAAAACTGATATCAAATGTGTAATTTTTTATTCTTAATGATATAATATCTTCTGCGGAAATAGGAAAATATGAAAATTACTTTCTGTATAACATATCATAATCAGGAAAACTTTGTAAAAGACAGTTTAGAAAGTATTTTTAATATTGATTTTCCGATTGATTTTGAAATTCTTATTTATGATGACTGCTCAACCGATAATACATTAGTAAAAGTAAAAGAATATCAAAAAAAATTTCCGGATAAAATTAAATTATTCGCAAATATAAACAATAACGAAACTGATTTAATAAAGCGTGTATCATTAAACAGGTTATATATGGCAGAATATGCCTCCGGCGATTATATTATGTTTCTTGACGGTGATGATTTCTACTGTGATAAATCATTTTTAAAAGAAGCAATTGAAATATTTGAAAAAAATCAAAAAATAGAAGCTGCCGCATTTAATTTTGAATATATATTTGATAATAAAAAGAAAGAAATATTTGAACAAAAATTAAAAACAGGAATTATATCGGCAAAAGAATATATATCAAAAGAATATTATACTCCCGCAGGTGCTATGGTTTTTAAAAATACATTAACAAAAGACAGTATTCAAAAGCTGAAAAGAATAAAAAACTTTGATGATAACAGTATAACGATTTTTTTCCTTCAAGCAGGTAATTTATACTACACGGATAAACCAATATATACGTACAGACAAAATGCAAACAGCAGCTGGAACAGCAAAAATAAAACAGAGCAAATTCTTTTAAATGCACTGGATTATAAATTATTAAGCGATATTTCTCCAATGTTAAAAAAAGAAATATTGAAACGTGAGTTTCCTGCTTTAAAATATATTTATAAACACAGAAAAAATTTGATTAATGAATTAGCCTCTAATTATAATCAATATTTACAATTGTCAGCAAATGATGTATTTATAAATAGATTATTAAATTGGAAAAACATTAAACTCAAAGAAAAAATAAAAATTTTTGTTCAATTTCAAATTTATAAATTTAAAGCAAAATATTTATAAAAAGAGGTAAAAATGGCTGATATTACAATAATAATGCCTTCGTATAACAAAGAAAAATATATAGAAGAAGCACTGAACTCCGTTTTTATGCAGGAAACAACTTATGATTATCATATTATTGTCGCTGATGATTGCTCAACAGATAAAACAATCGATATTGTAAAAGAATATCAAACAAAATATCCCGATAAAATAACCCTTTTAACTTCCGACAAAAATCAAAAATTATATAAAAACGTACGTCGTGCCTATGCTATAACCAAAACAGATTATTTTTGCGTGCTAGACCCTGATGATTTTTGGATTGATAAACATAAAATTCAAAAATCACTTGATTTTCTTGAAAAAAATAAAGATTATACAATTTATGTAACCGATACTATTTTGCAATTACCCGACGGAAGCAGAAAAAAATATATAAAAAGGAAAAAAGTCATAAATTCGACATTTGATGATTTCTTGAATAAAAAAGCGGCATTAGGCTGCACTCTGGGTTCTACATTCAGAAATGTTGTTTTTAAAAACGGGCTTCCCGATAAAATGATTGATTTACCGACGGAAACTTCGGAACAAACTTTTAGAGGAGATGCATTCAGAAGTATAATTCATCTTCAAAAAGGTAAAGCACACTGCGTTCCATGTGAAGATGCAGTATACAGAATGACGGAAGAAGGCTTATGGCAAGGTTCTACAAAGTTAAATCAAGGGCTTTTGACCGCAAATTTAAACAAAGATATGTGGATATATTTCGATAAAAAATATCCTCAGTTTTTATTTAAATCATATTGTGCATTTAATTCGGCAGTAAATAATCTTGCTGATTCTTTATCAGAAATTAATAAAGATGAAAAAATACTGCAAACTGCAAAAAAAATAACGGATTTAAAGAAAATTTACGAAGAAAATTCAGACTTAATAAAAGAATTAAGCAAAAAACATACTCCTTTAAGATACAAAATCAGAAAATACATCTGCGAAAAATTATCCGAAAAATTGAAGAAAAAAGGATTTATATAATTAAATACAAATAAATATTCATGATAGAATAAATAAGAGAGCAGTCGAACAATTGCGTGCGTGAAAAATCGTATGAGGAAAGTCCGAACACCTTAGGGCAGAACGACGGATAACGTCCGCCGGGGGCGACCCCAGGAATAGTGCCACAGAAAAGTAAACAACCTGTAAAGGTTCAGGTGCAACGGTAGTGTAAAAGACTACAGGGAATATTGAGAAATATTTGCCGGGTAAACTCCGTTCGGGTGCAAGATTTAATTAAAGGTTAAGGTGACCCGCCGTCTTTAGAAAAATCGCCGGAGCTGTGTGGTAACATACAGTCGAGACAGATAATTGTTTAGAAACAGAATTCGGCTTATGAGCTGCTCTCTTTTAATTCAAATACAGTTTATAATGCTTCATATCATCAACAATTTGTTCAATTTCCTTTCTATTTTCCTCCATATTAGGATATTCTTCGGATGTCATTTCGCAAATATCTTTTCTGTCTTCGGAATGAGGTGCCACAGGCTGCTTTGCGGTAGGTGTAGTTAAATCTATACGTCGTTTTGTATTTAACCATGTCTGCACCTGCGGAATATTTGAAGCATAAAATTGCTCTGACTCATTTTGATGTGTTAATGAAGTATATGCACATTCCATTAAATATCTTGTAACAGATGATTCAACATCTTCAATAGCATCATGAGCCTTATCTATAACTGTTTGTTCCCCTAAATCAAAATAATCAACAGGACCTATTACATCCATTATCTGATATTTCTTTTCCATAATTTTCTTATGTACTTCATAACCTGCTTTGATAGTATATGGAAGTGACGGATTATAAGACCTTGAAGAAGGTACTCCTATAAAATCGGATAATTTAGATTCCGGATAAAGAATTAACGGCACGCAAGGATAAGTTTTATCTTTAGGCAATATATCCTGTTCATAAGATTTTGAATAGTTTTCATAGAATATAGCAACTTCCGGCGGTTTTTCCCTATATTCAAGCCTCGGATAGTGAGATTTGTCACTTCTTATAAAACAATCCTGATTTGGGTACATTGATGCAATATCATTTAATAATAGTGCATCTCTGTATAAAAATTTAGGCTTTGTATGACTGAGTGCAGCATTTCCAAGCCTAACATCATTTTCAACATAAATAGCTTTAAACGAAAATGAGTTACCTGCTTTTTTATTAACATTTTTAACAGTCTTATTACATTCGTTCAATGAAGAAATATTTGCGGAACTTGCTGCTGATGAAATTTTCATACACTCTCCTGTATTATTCGGATTAAAAATCAAAAAATAAAAATTTGCGTTTACGGGGAATATTTTAATAAATTTATGTACACAAAACTTAACTTTTTATATTCCGTTTTTACAAAAAATTGACGATTTTTATATACAATTTAAATATTATTAAGAAAAATTAAGTTAAGTTTTTTCACTGTAAATCACACGTAGTCATGGCATTTCAGGAGTTTTTTTATAAACAACAGTATGTATATTAAACATTTTGTTGTACGTAAAACTTTTTAATACTATAATTATCTTAGTGTTTTGGTTTGTTCGATAGAGAAGGGTAAGTTCTATGAGCAGTATTTCGGAAAATATTGAGAAAATCAAAGCACGTGTTGCACCTTATAAACCTACAGTCATAGCTGTTACAAAATATTTCAACGAATTGCAAATCATAAAATATTATGAAATGGGCTTCCGAGATTTTGGAGAGAACAGGGTAAAAGATGCACTCGAAAAGATTGATAAACTGCCTGAATATGTAAAAAAAGACAGCAGATTTCATCTAATCGGTCATTTACAGACAAATAAAGCGAAGTTAGCTGTCGGCAATTTCGACTTGATACATTCTGTTGACTCTGTAAAACTCGCCGAGGCAATTAATAACGAAGCAGAAAAAAAAGGCATAGTCCAAAATATTCTTTTACAAATCAACAACGCTAAAGAAGAACAAAAGTCAGGCTTTTATCCGGAAGAAATTAAAGAAGCATTCAAAAAAGTTATGCAAATGCAATCGGTTAAAATATCAGGTGTAATGAATATGGCTCCAATAAACAGTTCGGAGGAAGAATTACATTATTTGTTCAGAAATATCAAACAAATAAACGATGAATTACAATCTGAATTTAAATTAGAATTAAAACAGATATCAATGGGGATGAGCAGAGATTTTATGATTGCGCTCGAAGAAGGTGCCACAATGATACGATTAGGAAGAATACTATTTAATAATACGCAGGAGGAAGAAAATTGACAATTTCAGACACAATACAGAAGGCAATTGATTGCTTGACATCTACATTCGGTAATAATGAAGATGATATTTATGAAGAAATGATGGTTGACGGTCAGGATTATCCGGTTGTAGATAATACAGCTATGAAACCTGAATTTGCAACTCGTCCCGAAACAAGACAAAAATCGGCAAAAACGGTTGATATAAACAGATATAGAGGATACGAGGTTCTTGTTTGTGAACCTGCTTCTTATGAAGATGCTATGTCTATAGTTAAACACTTGAAAGACAGAAAAACAGTTGTTTTAAAACTTGATATGTTAGACAGAGATAATGCTTTAAGAATAGTAGACTTCCTTTGCGGTGCAACACATGCTTTAAGCGGCAGCCAGCAGAAAATCGGTGATTCGGTATTTATATTCACTCCTGTTAATGTAGCATTGTCAGCAGATTCACAGAGAAGCAAATTTTTAAAGGATGCTATTTGGAGCAGTCAGCCTCAGGTTTAATTTTTGATTTGTATTGGTCTTAATAAATATAAATTTGGGTGATTTGAAAAGGAACGGTATTCCGTTCCTTTTATTTTTTTAACAGGCTCTATTTTTAGTCAATTCTATTACTTTTTTATTTAATTCCTCAGCTGAATATGTATCTGTATTGTTTTGTTTTAATACAAAATCTCTTTCTTTTAAACGCTTAAATTTTATATTTTCAATTTCTTTTTTGGTAAAAGAACCTCCCCGCTCATAAAATTTAAAAATAGCATCTTTACTTACGCAGTATCCTAATTGTTTAGAAATATTATCTTTATATATTTGAGGATAGTAATAATCTGTGGCTGTGTTATGCGAAATGCATTCACCTTCTGAGTATGGGGAAATTTCATTACCCAAAATTCCAATTTCAATACCGTTATAATTTAGTAAAATTGGTTTATTTTTATTTAAATAATAATATCGCATTATTTTTTCATTAATATATGCTATTTTTTTTGTAGCACGTAATTGAACAATAAAAATATTTACAGGTGTACCTTTTATAGCCGTAATTCCGGTAAATAAGGCTATAACAACAAAAATAAGAGAAATAAAAAGACTAACTATCTTTCTTTCTCTGTATTCTCTTATTTGTTTTATAAAACAACCCGCTAAAATAACTATGGGAACTATAATAAGCATTCTGCTCGCAAATATAATATTTGCATGATACAAGTAAAAACTCTCCGCAAAATTTTTCCCCGAAAAGAATAATGATAAAATCCCTAGAATTGATGATATTTGCAATACTAAAGAAAAAACAGTTGCTTTAAATTCCGATTTTAAAGGTCTTAATTTTATTTTACATAATAAATACAATCCAAATAAAGAAAAATAACTGATTAGACATGGCATATATAATTTGTTATACAATTTGAAAAATTCTATTATATAATTTGTATCAATAACAGGATAAGAACTGATTTTTGTATGCAATGCCAAATGAAAATGCGGAGAATTTATCCATAAAACACTAAAAACTGTTAAAATTATAAACGAACTAAAACAAAATTTATCAAAAAAGAATTGTTTATTTTTAAAAAATAAGAAAAAAGATAAAAAAACAATATTAATTAATGACATCAACATCAAAAGTTCTAATCCGCTGCACACAACAAAGGCTAAAACAGACATTATAAGAATATCTTTTATTTTAATGTTATTTCTTTTTTTGATAAAATTTTCAAATACAAAAAACCAAAATAAATTATATATTAAAAGACTAAAAACATAGCGAAAAAAAGCATAGTTAACTATCTCAACAAGTCTAAATTCTAAAGCATAATATTCAGTATATAAAAAACCTGCAACACTAAGCAATATTAAAATGTATAAAATTTTTGAACGATTAAGCGGCTTTATAAATTCGGCACATGAAAAAACAAAAAATGCTGAAAAAAGACCAATAATAATTCCTCTGGGGATTGAAGCATAATCAAGAGGATGAATATTAATCAAAAACGGTAATCCAAAAGTGAATAATTTAGTAAAGAAATATGGAATATAACCTCCGCCGTACACATCGGCATTAAATAGCGGAGAAAAAATATTTTGATTTTTATTATAAAACCCAAACGTACAATCTTCACGCCAAAAAGTTATATCTTTATAAATATAAGTTTGAAAAAGAACTATTAATAAAAAAATAATTATACAAGAAAATTTAAATACATTATTCTTCGTAAAAATATTTTTCATTTTTCTTTTTAATCCTAAAGTTAAAACAGGTTTAATTTTTCGAAAAGTGTTTTTTAAGATATTACCTATTTATATTCTTACTTTATTTGAAATGAGCATTTACTGCATTGTGCTTTTGCATGCAATGCAACATTATCTTCAAGGTCTAAAAGTCTTACAATTTTTGTATTTAATTTTGATGCACACACCGGACACCTTAAATTTTCGGTATTACCTTCCAAAATAGCTTTTTTTACAGCTTCAATGTAAGTGCTGCTTATATTATCATAACTATCCAGCATTATACGTTCATATTCTTTTATATCAGAAGGATTTACTTTTAATCCTTTTGCAAGTTTTTGTCTTAATGTTGCAGGTAAAAACAAATCTTTACCTGCTTCTATATCTTCAAGTACATCAATTGGTATTGAAGTTTTTTTGCTCAATCCCTGAATTGAAAGGCCTGCTTTTTCCCTCATTTCGCAAATATACTGTGCCAGTGATTTATCTTTATCCATTATTATCTGTCAACTTATTTCTTTTTGATTCCTGAATATCATTCCATAATCCCAAGAGAGTACTTGCAAAGAATATACTGGAATATGTTCCTATTGATATACCCAAAATCATTACTAATACAAAATCCTTAGTTGTAACACCGCCAAAGAAATATAAAGCACAAAGTATTAACAATGTTGTTAAAGAAGTATTTACGCTTCTTGCCAATGTTTGATTAACAGATGCGTTAATGAGTTCATTAAACGATGCTTTTTTTGAATAGAATTTTACATTTTCTCTTATACGGTCAAAAACAACAATTGTATCATTTACGCTGTAACCTAAAACTGTTAAAATTGCAGTTACGAATAAACTGTCTACATGAACTCCGTATATTAATCCCAATAAAGAAAATACACCAAGCACAAATAAAATATCATGACACAAAGCTAAAAATGCTGCAAATGCATAATCAAAACGAAATCTGACCGTAAGATATATAACAATTGCAAGGACAGCAAGAAACACAGCTATCATAGAATTTACAAATAACTGTTTGCCCAAAACAGGCCCTACACTGCTTGTTTGTACAATGTTTGCTTCGGGATATATTTCCTGAACGGTTGTTGTCAACTTGTCCGTCAGTTCTGTTTGTTTATCATCGGAGAATTGTGTTTTTACCGATAATATATAATTGTTATTATTGTCATTATCAACAGACACGGGCTTTAAAACTTGAAGAACAGGTTCTTCAATATTATTATCTTTTAATTTAGTCCTTATTTCACTGATTTTTTCAGGAGGAATATTTTCATTTACCGAATATTGAACTATAGTACCACCTGTAAAATCTATACCGACCAATAATGGAGTATGCGTGGGATATTTCATCGAGGAAT
>CAJONH010000241.1 GCA_905235825.1 Candidatus Gastranaerophilales bacterium | reverse complement strand
TGTTCACACTAATACAAACAAAACCTGTCATACTGAGGTAAACAACCATTTAATGCCGAAGTATCTCATCCAAATTATAAAATCATGAGATTCTTCGCTGACGCTCAGAATGACGATTTGTGTGAACACGTTCTAATTTTTAAAATCCTTCGCCTTTCAGCCTCAGGATGACGGATTGTATAAAATTCAATTGCAGCAGTCATTCTGAACTGGCAGCATTTTAGTGTGAAGAATCTCTTATTTGTAAAAATCAGACTTTTTAGACAGCCCCTTTTATGATATTATGTTTGTAATTACGAGATTACTTTCATGTTTCGCCGATTAAACACAGATTTAAATAAACATACACATTTAATAAGATTTTTTATTTATGTTTCTTTGTTTTTTGTTATATTTTTTCTTATTAAATATTTAACAGTTGATTTGGTTATTAATCCTGATGATGCTTTTAATATCCCGTCCCGTAATAAGTTTGAGCCTCGATACGGAAATTGTATCTGGCTTTATATCAACTATTTTTTTGTATTTTATCTGCCAAAACAATTAGGTATACATTATAATTCCTGGATTGGAGAATATAATGTGTTAAGGAGTATTTTATTTTTTTTAATCTGCCTTTTTATTGCTAAGTTTTCAAATTTAAATAAAAAATCTTATAACATCCAAATTGCAGCTTTTATTACAGTATTATTATTTCTTTCAAAAGAAATTATGCAATTTTTTCAGTATGTTGAAGTTTCCTTTATTACTGCAAGATATGTAATTCCGTTGCTTTTAACTGTTTGTGCCTTTTATTATCTTGTTAAAAATGTTATTGAATATAACGGAGAAAATAAAAAATATACAGTTTTATCTTCAGTACTTTTTTTATTGTTACAAATAAATACGGAAATTTTTATTGTTGATTCTTTATTATTTCTATTGTTTACGGCAGTATTTTCCATTTTTAAATATAAAAAGATAATTCCTTCCGTAGGATTTCCTTTAATTGCCGTTATAATCAATATTATTATATATCTTTTATCGGGAGTAAATGTTATAAAAGAAAAGCAGGGTTTTGTTAACGATTCAATTAATATTTCAGCATTTTTAAAAAGTTATTGGGAATATTGTATTTGGGATATTATTCAAATACTTGTTCCAATTGCTATTTTATTTTGTTTCTATCTTTTTGTAATAATTAAAAATAAAACGACTAAAAATAATCAATATTATATATTTGCACTAATGATACTTATTACCGATTTAATTTCAATGTTTTCTTTAATTAAATTTAATGTAGAATTTTATTTTACAAACAATTTAAAATTGGTATATGATATTTTATTTTTCATTCCTATGTTTTTATTGATAAATATAGATTGTAATTTTATAAAATTACCAAAAGCCGGTTTGATAAAAAGTATTAGTATATTATTAGTGTTATTTTTTGTAATGTACCATATTTATACAAAGATTGATTTCATAAAATCAATTTGGGAAAATAATAAAATTTTATTTAAAGACAGAAAAATTGCAAATTATAAATATGAAAAAATTTTTATTTTGTCGGCAATAAAAAATCTGCAGCCCCAAATTGATATATCGCAATATGAGTTAATGAATATAGGGTTTGATACAAATGAAGGAGAAAACATCGTAAAGTGCTATAATACCGTATTCTTTTTTCATTTTTTATTTATGTCGCAAACTTATGATAATATTGAGAATTTGGAAAAAAACGGATTTTGTATTGTTTCAAAGAAAGAAGCCGAAAAGTTTTATAAAAAAATAAATTTACATTTTGAAAAAGATGAATTAGAAAATGCTGATTTTCAAAAATTGAAAAATATTGCATGTCCAAAATATATTTATAAGCATTAAATAACAAAAAAGTATCCTTTTGGGATACTTTTTTTGTATGTTGGCAATAATTTTCCGTTTAATCCGGAACCATTTTATTTATTAATTCTTCCAGTTTGGCAGGAGTTCTGTTTGCTTCAAGATAGCTGTTAAATGTTGATGCAATATCGTGTCTTTTAGCCGGAGTTAATTCACCTAATTTCTTTAATGCAGCGGCACTTATATCAAATACAACATCTGCATAATCAGTGTTTGTTGCATTAAAACCACCATTACCGGTTACTGTTTCCTGATAAATTCCGTTCATATTTCCAATTATATTTTCCAATTTTGCTGTTGTTTGATCTTCCGGTGCATATTGACTGAATATATCGAATATTTTAGATTGTTGTGCAGTTGTGAAGTGGTCATTGTAATAACCATGTATAGTCGAATCTATATGAAGTAATGCATAGTCAAATCTAGATTGCGTTGTGCCTGAAACTGTAGTTGAGGCAATTTCGGAAGCGGAACCTGTTTCGACTGTAGAGCCTGTTTCGTCAACAGAACCTGAGCCGCTTACGTATGTTCCGTCTAAATTAAGAGCATTTCCTGAAATATGTCCGCCGCTGACTAAAGTGTTGTACCAACCTATCATCTGTTGATTCCAGAATGAACGTTGACTCGAATCTTGTGCAGCTTCTCCCATAGCATTGTGCACTCCTGAACTTATTTTGCCATCTACACTAAAATCATCATCAGCTTCGTTATCAAGCATATCGAGAGTCAATAAATATGATGTAAATTCTTCTTTTGAAATCTTATTGTCTCGGTCTAAATCCAACATAGTGAATATATTATTTGCTTTATTTAAACTATTAATATCAGCACCTGCGAATGACAAGAATTCTTCTAAATCCATGTATCCGTCTACTGTTTTCTCAAATCCGGAAATTACATTTTGTGCAAAATCTAATGCACCGGCTGCTGAAACTAATCCTCCTGATGTTAAAGATGTATATTGTAATGTAGCATCTAAATCACTTTGGAAGTTATCAAATTCTAATGCTGCACCTGAGAGTGAACTGCTGCTTGTTAATGAACCAGTTCCTGTCGTTGAGCCAGTTCCTGTTGTCGAGCCAGTTCCTGTTGTTGAACCTGTTCCTGTTGTCGAACCTGTTCCTGTTGTTGAACCTGTTCCTGTTGTCGAACCTGCTCCAGTTGTTGAACCTTTTGCAGTCGTTGAGCCTGAAGCTGTTGCTGTCGTTGAAGCTCTGCCGCTGACCAGTCCTAATGCGGAACCGCCGACTTTGCCTTGGTCTGTTCCATCATAGTATATAACATAAGTGTTATATTCACCTGCAGTCAGTAATCTTTGTATATCAGAGCTGTTATATGCTGCAGTAACTCCGTTTGATGTAAATTTAGCCAATATATTAGGTGCTGTTTCCGTTATTTTCTTGCCTTGTTGTATTTCACCCATTATATCTTTCATTAAGGCTTGTCGTTTTGTTGCAGAAAGACTTGTTTGTCCGCTTAAAATAGCCGAAGCCATTGTTGCAGCACCTATATCTTTTCGTTGAATTTTGTTATCAGAACCTTTTAAATTGTTAAGTACGGTATTAACATCACTCTCTTTAGCAGCGGGGAAATCATTCCCTGTATTTGCTTTATAAACTACTTTAACTCTTGCTAAAACTTGTGCAGGTGTTTTACTTGTTGTATTTCCTGTTAAAAGTTCTTTTAATGCCTGTTGAATTGCTTTTGAAACCTGTTCATCCAAGTTTTTACCTGCAAGTGCATTTAAAGTACCGCCCAAGTCTGCCTTGGCTGCATCAAGTTTTTCTTCGGCAGCAGATGCAGTTCTGATTTTACCGTTTGAAGTGCTTTGCAATATGCTTTTACCTATTTCCAAGTGATCTCTTGCAGATATATCCGTTTTAGTTTCATCATTGCTTCCTGCATTTTTCAATATCATATCAATATCTGCATTGGTGTATGTGGTTGAGAAACCGCTTAGTCCTTTTATTGCAGAACGTTTAGATGCTAATGTCGGATAAGTTGTATTATCATTTATTATAGTTGTAATACTTTTCATCATAGCCGGAGTCTTTGATGTTGAACCGCCTAATATTTCATTCGCAATTGCTGCATCACTGAAATCTTTTAGCTGCAGTGAACTTCCTCCGTTTATTTTTGCAAGTTCTTTTAATGATGCTTTGAAAAATGCTTTTTCCTCGGCACTGAGTCCTTCAATACCATCAATCACTGAATTTATACTTGATGCTGACATGGATGAACCTGCACTCTTTAATTTGTTAAACAATGCATCTTGAACTTTGGCATATTTCGCATCATTTAATGTTGTTGGTTTTGTAACATTGTCAGGTTTGAAAGTGCCGAGTATATTTTGGAAACTGTTTTGCATATTCGTTTCTATTTTACTTTCGGTCAGAGAAACCATTGAAGCAGTCGGGTTTGATTGTACCTGCATAGCATTAAGAGCTTTCTTTGCGATATCTTTTTTCTCAACACCGTCAAGCGTACCGTTATTTTTATTATTTTCAGTCTTTTCTACTTGTTTAAGAGTTAATATAATTTTTTGTGTGTTAGCATCATTTTCTTGTATTTTTGCACCGTCTGTTCCTATTGCGTTGTTTTTATTATTTAACCTGCCTGCAGCGGCTTCCGAACTCAAGTAATTTAATACTTGACCTGCTATTCTTTCTTCGTTGCTGCCGTTATTATTTATAATCTCAACAACTTTTTGGAATTGGGTTTTACTTAAATTCTTTATGCCAAGACCATTTATTATGGAGCGTGCTGATATAACCGTTCCTATATCTTTTAAATCCAATGTCTTATTAGCTGTTGTTGAACCTGTTTTATTAAATGCTATTGATTTTAAGCCTGATTTAATTGCATTCTTTTGTTTTTCTATTGCGGCTGCATCACCCGTAAATAAACTTTTGTGACTGTTATAGAATGAATCTACCCAGCTGTCAATATTTGTTATACTTCCATCATTAGTAAGTTTTGTTATTAATTCAGATGAAAGGGTTTCCATAACCTGATCATTAATTGCGGTTGTGTCGGAATCTCTATATGCGTTTATTATACTTCCTAATGAGTTAGTTGCATTATTTACTACGCTGGATTGAGCTGATACACTACCGGCATTTGTAACTGTGACAGACTTATTCGACTGACACTGTTCCGTTTTTAATTTATTACCGTTTGCATCATAAGTTATGACTTCTGACGGTTTTCCGTCTGAGCCTATTTTAATTTCTATTGTCGCTGCATATGTGTCACCGACTACATTAGAAGCTCCTCCGGATGTCATATTATAGAGCACTGACTTACCAACGTAATTAGTCTTTATATCTGTAATTTTACCGCCCGATACCGTAAATTCAGCAACTACGGCATCTCCCGTTTTTGCCTGATACTTATTTGAGGAGCCTACTCTTTCAATTTTATTAGTAGAACCTCCTGACGTATACTTTGTTCCGCCTATATTTATTTCTGTTACCGGATTCCCTGATTCTGTGCTGTATTGAATACCTGTAATATTTACACCATAGTCATCCGAAATTACGCTTCTTGCCCTTTTTGAATTATCGGCAAGAACTATAATATCACCTGAAGCACTATTTGCAGAGTTTGAATATTGTGTTGCCTGTATCCAGCTATTGCCGTATTTTATTTCTACAGTGGGAGCAGCACTTCCGTTCCCCGTTATTCTTACATTTGTACCGCCCGAGGTATATGTAGCGGTAAATTTTCCCATTTGTGTTGCTGATGATGTTGCCCATAGCTTATTGTCATGCCTCTTTTTTGCAGCATAGAACTGAACCCTGATACATATTGTCCCCATAAGGAGCCGGTATTTGCGGTACTGCCATATTTTGCAACCATTGCTGAGGTAAATTCCGATTCTGTTAAAAAACCGTCTTTATTACCGTATGTTTTATCAATTTCTTCCATTTCAGCCAGAGAAAGACCGTTCGTATAATCACTACCGCTGACTTGATTACGAGCATCCGTGCTTCCTCCTATTTGTTCCGATTTTCCAAGCTGTAATGCTCTGTAATTAATACCGTTTGTACTGTCAAATTGAACCATCTATCTTTCTCCTATATTTAATATCTGAACACTCGGTTAATTTTATCGACAAAAATTACCCCTCACCTTTAGATTTTTTGCAAAAAAATTTACAAAAATTTATATATTATTTGCATTATTCTTAAATACAAATAATATAAAACTATTGGGAGCGTGGTTATATATTTAATTTTTAAGGGAATATAAAACCCTGATGAAAACACTTAATATTTTATGGCATGTTCACACTAAAGCAAAAACATCTAGTCATATTGAGGCGATATCGAAACATCTTTTTTTATTTATAAGATTGGAGTTCGTCCTCAGACGATTTGTGTGAATACACTCTAAAAATTTGTGAATGATTTTTATTATTGATTACTATAAATTATGCAGTTTTTCTCATTTGAACTATGGCATTCTGCATTGACAAATTCATCATTTGATTCCAAACAACATGTCTATGTTCAAGTGCTTGCGGCGATTCTTTAAGTTCTGATAAACTTGATTGATAATAAATTTCTTTATAATACGGATTTATTACTATAGTTTTTTGTTTTTGATTTTTGTCAGTATAATTATTTGTCATCTTTTTATCCTTTTTTCGTATTGCAATTTTCCCTGTTATTTTTTAACGGGATTAACAGTGTCGTTTCAATTTATTTCACGAACTTAATGTGTGATAATAAATATTACCGGCAGCATAATGTTTCAGTCGGACATTTATTATAATGTCCTGTTTTCCTTTTATCGTACTTTTAGTGCGATTTTTTGATTTACGTACATTTGTACGCTTTAAGTTTTATTCTTTCTTCGTATTCTTTTTTAATTTTATCCTTGTGTATATATAAAGTATATATTATTTTAAAAATTGCCATTTAGTATATACTTTTCTTAACAAAACTTAATATAAATAATGCGTCAAATCTGACATACTTCGTTTTAAGTTTTATTTTTTAATGGACAAAAAATACCTTTTATTTTATAAATGGTTTGAAAAGGATTTTTTATGAAAATTGTTATATATGGTGCAAATGAAACAGCTTGTCTTATTGCGGAAAAATTATATGAAAATAATGATATCGTAATAATTGATAATTCGCCGAATGAAAATGAAACACTTCAAAAACTTGATATTGAATATGTTCAGGGTACAGGTTCAAATATATCGGTTTTAGAATCTGTGGGAATTAAAGATACAGATATTTTTATTGCGTGTTCGGATAACGATGAGGCAAACATTGTTGCCTGTCTTACCGTTATAAATATGACGAAACTTAAAACAGTTTGTTTTGTCAGTAAAAAGGATAATGTAGACTCTCTTTCAATGGTAAGAGGGTCAAAGTATCAGCGTGAACTGATGATTGATTATGTTTT
>CAJONH010000240.1 GCA_905235825.1 Candidatus Gastranaerophilales bacterium | reverse complement strand
GTTTTCAAAAATTAATCCTTCCACTGCGCCTTCTATAATATCAAGATTTTCCTGATTTTGGAGAGCTTCCTGCATATATTTTTTATAAAGTTTTCTATCTGCTTGTGCGCGGGGTCCCCTAACTGCCGGTCCTTTTGATTGATTTAACATTCTAAACTGTATGCCGGCCTTATCTATTACACGTGCCATCAAGCCATCAAGGGCATCTATTTCACGTACTAAATGACCTTTACCTAATCCGCCTATTGCCGGATTGCATGACATTTCACCTATTGTTGAAATTTTATGTGTTATTAAGGCTGTTTTTACTCCTACACGAGCCGACGCCGCACATGCTTCACAACCGGCATGTCCTCCACCAACAACAATAACGTCATATTCATTATTCATCTTATTACCTAACCTTTTTACTTGTTTTAACAAAAAAGTCTTAGCAAGCTGTTAATACTCTCTCATTTAAAACAAAAAAATCCGCTATGAAAGCGGATTATTTTTCAAGAAGATTATTTTTAACGGCATATTCGAAAATATCTTCCTTTGCTCTGTAATACATTATTTCTGGTATATTAATGCAAATAGAGACAAGATATTTCATACCATCAAAAATTATACCTTGTTCAAAAAGATCTCTCTTGGGATAAACGGATTTAATTTTATAAAAAAGATGTTCCATTTCAAACCTCAGAGAAGCTAGGGCTGCTTCTTCCTCAGAGTTACGGGCTTGTCCTTTTTTTAATAATTCATCCGATTTATCAAAGATTTCATACACTTCTTTGAACGATTGATTCACTTTTTCGAGGTTTTGCAATAAAGGATAAGCTTTGTAAAAGTCTTCCTGTCGCTGCATAGTTTCCTCGAACATTTCTGAGTTTGACATAATGTGATTTTGAGTCACATCGTCTTCATACTTTGTTTTCATAGGCATAGTAATTTTAAAAATAATTGTTTTATAACCTTTTGTTACTCTTTTTTTTATAAGGTGTCAACTTTTTCATTATTTACCGATACAAAAAGTTCCAAATATTTTATCAAGAATTTCATCTACTTCTATTTCGCCGGTAATTTTTCCTAATCCACGTGATGCTAAACGAATATCTTCTGCTGATAATTCTATTTCTTTATGTAAATTAAATTTTTCAAGATTTTCTATTGTTTCTGTTAAAGCTTCACGATAACGATTACGCGTGATTAATAAATTAGAGCTCGATGTAAATTTAGAAGCAATTATTTCTGTTATTTTATTTATTAAATTATCTATACCTTGCTTATATTTTGCAGAAACACATATACAACCTTGTTTTTCCAAAATTTCTTGTTTATCTGTTGGTATTTTATCACATTTATTAGCCACATAAATTATTTTATTTGAGAATTTTTTCTTTATATTATCAAATGATTGAACAGAGTCAGTTAAAGCATCAAATAAACATATTATTAAATCTGCTTCTTCAATTTTATGGTAGGCTATTTCTATTCCTTTCTTTTCAATAGCATCTTCTACCTCTCTTAATCCCGCTGTATCAGTAAACATAACAGGATAGCCTTTTAAATCCAGATGAACATCTACTGCATCTCGTGTTGTTCCTGCAATATCCGATACTATCGCTGCTTCACGATTAACAATTGTATTTAATAAACTTGATTTACCTGCATTTGGAGCACCCACAATAGCAACCCTAAAACCTTCTCGTAAACGTTCTCCTATATTATCTGAATAAATATGATCTTTTATTTCTTTAACAAGTTTAAATACAGTGTTTTCAAGTTTAAATACATCGTTCTCAGGAATTTCTTCATCCGGAAAATCTATAAAAGCTTCTAAATAAACCAGAACTTTGAGTAATTCTTCACGCCAACCGGAATATAAATTTTTAAGATTACCTTCCATTTGACGCATTGCATATTTTTGTTGTTCTGTTGTTTCAGAGTCAATTAAATCAGCCAAACCTTCAGCTTGTGTTAAATCCATTTTACCATTATAGAAAGCTCGACGAGAAAATTCTCCTGCTTCCGCTAATCTAAAATTATTAATTTGAGATAAATTATCCATAACAAGAGCTATAACAGCTTTTGATCCATGAATTTGTAATTCAACAATATCTTCTCCAGTAAAAGAGCAGGGTGACTTAAAATAAAGTAATAAACATTTATCTATTGTCTCTTGTTTTTTTATTGTCTTTAAATCAATAAAATAAGCATAACGTGCTTTTATTTTATTTATATCTAAAGAAGTCATTTGTTTTATAACTTCTTTTGCTTCAGATCCAGAAATTCTGATAACGGCTACCCCTGATTTTCCAAAAACCGTTGATAAAGCATATATTGTTTTATTATCCATTTTTATCTCCACTGTCTTTTATGTAGCAAAAGAGTCAAAAATAGTCAAATCAAAATAAAGTCCCTTTTTTTGACTCTACAGAGGTTTTTTATGTTTTCTTAAATATTGTATCATAAAATACTAAAATCGTTAATTTGGGGGCATTTTACGGACTCTTATATTTTAAACCAAAGGTTGTATTTATGAATAATAAACTCGTTATATGGGATTTTGATGGTGTTATCGCCGACAGTGAAAAAATATATATAGAAAACCGGCAAAAGTACATTAATGACTTTTTTGGTCTTAATTGGGATTTTCAAACAACAATAAATTACCTTGGCGGGTTAAGTGATTTTTCTAATAGAGAAGTTTTAGATAAATTAGGATATAAAACTGACGATAAATTTTGGGAAAATTTAGTTAAACTAGATATTGAAAAAATGAATAATGGTGGACTAAAAGCTATTCCCGGTATTGAAGATATTATAAAAAAACTTCCTAAACAATGTGTAGCAACTGGCGGCTTAAAACCTAAAACTATTCATAAATTAACTTTAATTGATTTTTGGAACAAATATTTTAATGATCGAAATTTATTTACTGTCGATATGGTAGAACATGGTAAACCGGAGCCTGATATTTTTCTGTTTGCTGCGCAACAAATGGGAGAAAAACCTGAAAATTGTATTGTTATAGAAGACTCTGTCGCTGGTATAACAGCCGCTCAAAAAGCAGGGATGAATATTATTGCTTTTTTAGGTTGTGAAATGTATTGTCATAATGATACATATATAGAAAAGATAAAACAATTAGGTGTGAAATATATTTGTTATAATAGTAAAGATTTAGAAAATATCTTGATGAGGAATTATGAAATATAGACTTGTTATATGGGATTTTGACGGCGTTATCGCTGATAGTGAAAAAATATGGATTAAAAATCGCCAAGAAGCTCTTAATAAAAAATTTAATTTAGGTTGGGATTTTCAAACAACTAATAAATATCTTGGTGGTAAAAGTGATAAAACAAAAAGACAATTTCTTGATGAAATGGGATATATTACCGATGATAAATTTTGGGAAGAGCAAATTAATAAAGATATGGAAGTTATGAAAAGAGATGGTCTTGATATAACACCTTATATTGAAAATATTATAAAAAAACTCCCTAAACAATGTGTAGCAACTGGTGGTATTTTTACAAAAACAAAAATTAAATTAGAAGTTATTCATTTCTGGAATAAATATTTTAATGAAAAAAATTTATTTACTGCAGATATGGTAGAACATGGCAAACCTGAGCCTGATTTATTTTTATTAGCTTCTCAAAAAATGGGTGAAAAACCTGAAAATTGTATTGTTATAGAAGATTCTATTGCCGGTATGACAGCTGCTCAAAAAGCAGGGATGGATATAATTGCTTTTTTAGGTTGTGAAATGTATCATAATGATAATTATTTACAACGTGTCAAAGATTTGGGTATTCAAAATATCTGTTACAAAATGCAGGAAGTTGAAAAACTTATTATTTAGTTATAAAAAATCCCGCCTAATGCGGGATTTTCTTTTAACTATTCATGGTATTAAAGAAGTCTTGATTATCTTTACTGTATTGTAATTTATCAAGTAAAAATTCCATACCGTCCGTCATACCCATTTGCATAAGAACACGACGTAAAACCCACATTTTAGATAAGGTTGCCTTATCAACCAACAATTCTTCTTTACGGGTACCTGAACGTGTAATATCAATAGTTGGAAATAGACGTTTATCTGTTAATTTTCTATCTAATATAATTTCAGAATTACCTGTTCCTTTGAATTCTTCAAAAATAACCTCATCCATACGTGAACCTGTATCAATTAAAGCAGTTGCAATAATTGTTAATGATCCACCTTCTTCAACATTACGAGCAGCACCAAGGATACGTTTTGGACGTTGTAAGGCATTTGCATCAACACCACCTGTTAAAACTTTACCTGATGAAGGTATAACAGTGTTATAAGCACGACCTAAACGTGTAATAGAATCAAGTAAAATAACTACATCTTTTTTACTTTCAACTAAACGCTTAGCTTTTTCTATTACCATTTCAGCAACTTGAACGTGACGAGCTGCCGGTTCATCAAATGTTGAAGAAATAACTTCACCTTTAACTGAACGTGTCATATCAGTAACTTCTTCAGGACGTTCATCAATCAATAAAACCATTAAATAGGCTTCAGGATGATTAACAGCAATGGCATGTGCAATATTTTGCAGCATTACTGTTTTACCGGTTCTCGGTGGGGCAACAATCAAACCACGTTGTCCTTTACCTTGAGGAGAAATTAAATCAATCACACGACAAGTATAATCTTTTTCTCCGCAAATAATATCAAAATTAAGTTTTTCTGTCGGATATAACGGTGTTAAATTATCAAAATT
>CAJONH010000239.1 GCA_905235825.1 Candidatus Gastranaerophilales bacterium | reverse complement strand
CGTACTAAAACTTTATCAGTACATCTTCGCATCAAATCAGTTACACCATATAACTTAATCCATTGTATCTTTTGATTAAACGTTTTACATCTTTTCTTATCAATAATCCATGATTTATTTTTAAAATCAAATTTCAACGGAAGTTTCTCTCCCGTATTCATATAGAACAGCTTTGCTAAATAACGGGGATATTCTTTCTCATCCAAATTTTTGAGGAAGTAGTAATCCCACGGTGGATTGTCTGTTATGTCTTGAAATTTAATCATATTACATAAACTTCCTTTATTATAATAAGAAGATGTGTGTTTGTTGCGTTTTATTTTGTAATTTGGTAGCATGTTTTCAAAAGATAGTATGGGAGTTATGCTGACTCCCTATCATTCTTTAAATTAATGATATATACGTAGTCTTTATTAAACCTTTTATTTTACTATAAGTTTACATAAATTTTACAAATATGTCAACCATGAATTTTATATATCATTAACATTAGTTCATAAAAAGGGGCTGATTTTGAATTTTATTGAAATACAAAGTGTAATAAGTAAAAAAATCGGTTGCAAGGTAAGCCAGACTGATATAGCTTCCGCATTAAATGTTACAAGGCAAAATGTTAATAAAAGGCTGAAAAATAACAGTGAACTTGCTTATGATGAAATATTAGCATTGGAAAATTATTTTCAAATAGTATTAATTGAAAGTGATGATTTTTCACAAAACGAAAAAGATGGAAATAAAAATAAAATTTTAAAACTAAAATATTATAGTGAGCTATCGGGAAAAATTGAAAGTAATACTTTT
This sequence comes from Candidatus Gastranaerophilales bacterium, assembly GCA_905235825.1. GTDB lineage: Bacteria > Cyanobacteriota > Vampirovibrionia > Gastranaerophilales > Gastranaerophilaceae > Avigastranaerophilus. Next base: position 6,721 of record CAJONH010000239.1, on the reverse strand, counting down.
ATTCTTTCAAAATCAACTCAAAATATAATTATTTCGCCAAATTGTATCAATAATTATATGCCGCAGGCAGAGTATTTTGTTTTAAATGCAAACAGCGATTGTATGGAACCTGACATAAAACTTAAAGACTTGTTAATTATTGAATACAAAACCGAAAAACAAATAACTGATAATGAAATTTATATTTTTTATTATAATAATCAATTTTTTATAAAACGACTTATTAGAAATATTAATGAATTAATTATAAAATCTGACAATGAAAAATCATACTATAAAGTTGATATGATTGAAAAAAAAGATATGGATAAAATTTATATAATTGGTAAAATTGTCGGTCTGATAAGAAAGTTTTAATCGAAACAATAATTATTATTTATCTGTTTTATCAGCAAGATATGTTGTGATAACGGGAAAAATTCCGTAATATATACCTGCAAAAATCATAGTCGGGCGAATTATGTTTATTCCTTCAACATATTTTGCCAGTTTAGGGTCATTTTTATTTATTGTTTTAAACTTTTCCATAAAATTTTCGGTATTTTTTTTGACTGCTTCATCAATTGCACATCCGCCAAGAATACTTGCTGCTGTTCCATATACAGTATTCATAATCAGAGGTTTTTTTCGCTCTTTTTCTATTTCTTCGTTTTTAATTGTTTGGTTTGCAAAAGATGCAGTAAGCAATAAATCCGTAGCTACTGCCATATTTCGTGCTATATCGATATCGTAAGTGCTGAATTTTTCCGACATTTTTTGTACTGTTTTATTATCAAGTATTTTACCTGCTCCTTTTGCCGCTATATCCGTTAAACCGCCTTTAAAACTCGGTGTATATAATTTATTGCATGATTTTATCTGCATTTGAGGTTTTATATTTTGCTCTTGCTCTTTTTCTTTTTTTGAATACAGTTTTTTTGTTAATACGGGAATTAAAGCAACAGTCATTACTGATTTTGGAATTGCCGTAATAAAACCTATACTCTGTTTCATAAATTGAGTTGCAAATTTAAAATTTCTTGAATTAGAAAGAGAATCAGTTCCTTTTTTAAAAAATTTGACAGTTCTTTTTGAAAGAAATTTTTCAGGATTTTTTTCGGCTTTTTTTATTGCATTTTCAATTGGAAGTGCAACAGCCATACCTATTCCGAATTTTACGGCACCTGATGCTATAGAATTAGAAACGGCATATTTTTTATTTTCTTCTTTGATATTTGGAGTTGCGGATATAGCAAGAGGTCGAACACCTGATGCCATTACAAAAGTTGTTGCAGCGATAAAACTTGTACCATGCTCTGAAACTGCTTCAAGTCCTTTTAATACGGCTTTATTATTCCAAAATCCGCTAAATGACGGGCTTATACTACTATAGTCATTACCAATTCTCATAGAAGAATTATAAATCAAAAGCTATTTTAGATACAATATTTTGAAAATCTTTAACATTAAGTATAGAAAAACTTTCAACGGCACCGAGATTACGCAAAAGCCCTCTGTATGAATTTAATCCTAATATCTTTTCTGCATAATTTTTTGTCGCAACCTGCGATTTATGAAAATTAATCATTTTCTTTTTATCTTCTATAACTTTTGTTATATTTACATAATATTGAGGCATATTTATTGTTGACCAAACTTCATAATAAGCTATTTTCAAATTACTTTTGAATTTTTTATCTTTTAGTTTTTCACTTAACAGAATGCTTACTGCTTTGTGGTCTTTATGCTGGTCAAAAATATACGGAAGAAAGATATAATCATATTTGGAAATGTCAATTTGATTAAAAATTTTTTTCTCCGAAATTATATTTTTATCGGGCAAATTCAGCATTATCAAATTATTAATTCCCGCAAAATCCATAGCTTCATGCATTTCAGAATATCTTATATCATCTTTATTTCCGTGGGTAAGTGAAATAACATCAAAATTATCTGGAAAAAGTTTCATAATTCCGCCGCAGCCAATACTCTCGTCATCAGGATGAGGTGCTATAACAAGACATTTCTCCTTATTTGTAAATTTCAATTCCTGAGGTTTTATATTTGTTTGTAAAAAAGGATTGTATATTCTGTTTAAAATCCTTTTATATAGTTGTTTCATGATAAATTTTTTCATAATAAGGAATTATAACATAATTTATTTGTCAAAATATTAAATTTTTTACAAATAAAATTTAGTTGATAAAATTAAATTATGAAGAAGTCTAAATTAGCAAATATTATAATAGTTTTTATTATTATTTTGACATTAGTATTTTTGTATGCTATTGCCGGTAATATCTTTGATGATAGAGTAAATGATTCATTTATCAAAATTTTGACTAAATTTCCCCAAAAGGCACAACAGGATAATGTTGTTCTGGTTGTTATAGATGATAAATCAGTTGACAGGCTGACATGGCCATGGAGCCGGGATAATTTTGTAAAAATATTTGATTATCTTGAAAATAAGGCAGGTGCAAAAGTTATTATTTTTAAAAATCTTGTTGTGTTTCCTGATTCTTATAATCCTGATTCGGACAAAAAATTCTATGATTATATTTCTTCCGGTAAAAATATTATAAATTCATACATTCCTCTTAATTCTAATATTTCAGGAGATGTGATACCTTCCGGTTATATTGATATTTTTGATGAAAAAAGCAATGTTAAAATAAGAGATGAAAGAAGTATAAAATTTTATTCGTCATATAACGGGATTGTAAAATTGCCGAAAGATTTTCTTTTGAATGTAAAAGTTTTAGCTTCATCTGTTCTTCCGACAGATAAAGACGAATATGTAAGAGCTTATATGCCTTTCGTAATGTATAATGATAAATTTTATCCATCATTGGCACTCAGTGCTTATGCTATGTATAAAAATACTTATGAATTTGTTTTAAACGATAAATTTTTGTGTTCTGCCGATAATTGCAAAACATTAAAGATGCCATTAGAATATAAACAAATAAAAGATAATTTGGGAAATAAAACTTCTGCTTTTGTTACTCATATAAATTGGAAGCCGCTGTCGGATGAATATTATTCTCACAAAACTTTTTCAGCTGTTGATTTAATTGAGTCATTTGATAAATTACAAAATAAAGAGATACCTGTTGTTTCTCCTGATGAATTTAAGGATAAAATTGTTATTATAGGATTAAACTCGTCTGATAAAAAATTGCTGCAGATTCACAATACATCGGTTTCTGATACTCATTCCGATATTGATATTCATGCAACAATGATAGACAATATGCTTTCAAATTCATTTAAAACTGTTGATGATAAAGATTATACTCCTATAATAACAACAATTTTTTGCTTTTTCATTTTAAGAGGGTTTAAAATTTTTAAAGTAAATTTAATATTTACGGCTATATTATCTTTATTATATTTATTCTATTATGTGTGTGAATATATGCTGGGAATATATGTTCCGCCTGTTTCCCCCATTATAACAATGTTTTCCGCTACAATTTTAAAATCCTTATATTCTGTTTTAACAACTGATAAAACAGCAGAGATGATAAAACATGCTATGGGAAAATATATATCCAAAGATGTTATGAACAAAGTAATTTCAAATTTGGATAAATTAAAACTCGGTGGAACAAGAACAGTTGTTACTATATTCTTTGTTGATATAAGAAATTTCACAAAAATATCAGAGGAGCTTCCCCCGCAAGAGGTTACTTCAATTTTAAATGAGTATTTTGCTACAATTGAGCCTATAATAGCTAAATATCACGGTATTGTTAATAAATATATAGGCGACGGGCTTCTTGCAGTGTTCGGTGAACCCGTTAAAAACGATGAACACGCATTGAATGCTGTTCTTTGCGGTATTGAAATTATTGATAAGGTGAGTCTTTTACGGGAAAAATTCATAAAAGAAAATAAGCCCGTTATAAATATTGGTATAGGAGTTAATACAGGTGAGGTTTTTGCCGGGAATATAGGTACCGAAGAACGTTTTGAATATACCGTAATCGGTGATAATGTTAATCTTGCAAGCAGAATTGAATCTTATAATCAGATATTAAAAACTCAATTTTTAATATCCGAATATACTTATGAACATGTAAAAGACAGAGTTGATGTTGTTAAATTAAGCGGTGTAAATATAAAAGGCAAATCTAAGCCGATTGATATATATGAAGTTTTAAGATTAAAGATAAAAAGATGAAAAGTGCCGAATACCTTAGCCAAATAGATATTGAACATATAAAACGGGCCATTCGGGTCGAAGAAAAATATAAATATATAAATTTATCAGGTCGTGAAAGTAATTTTTCAGGGTTTATGGTAAAACAGCTCAGAGAAATTTCAAAACTTTCGGGTAAAAATCCTAAATGGACTCCGATATTGGAAGCCTTTGAACATTATTCTCAAGAATCAATGATGCAGAGAAAGAAAATAATTAATCGATTTGTTTCTGTATTAAAAAGTGAATTAAATCCTGAAAAAAATCAAAAAAACGATAAACAAACAGAAAATGTCTATGATGCTGATGTTGTTATGCTCAAAGGAGTAGGGCCGAAGTTTGGATATTTATTGAATAAGCTCGGAATATTTTCCGTTTTTGATTTAATAAGTTATTTCCCGAAGAAATATATTGATTATTCTGCAAGATGCTATATAAAAGACCTTAAAGAAGGAGAAAATGTTACAGTTTACGGAAAAATCACGGCAATTAAAAATTTTACCACAAAAAGAAATTTGACTGTTCTAAAAGTTGTAATAAGAGATGAAACATCATCAATGGAGCTGAATTTTTTCTATGCAAAAGCAAACAGATATACAATAGAAAGATATAAAGCACAATTCCCGCTTCACGCATATATTATAATATCGGGATGTGCAAAATATGATAGTTACAATAATTCTATGACAATTGATAAACCGCAGTATCAAATTATTGATGAAACTAATCTTACAACCGAAAATCTTAATCTGGGCAGAATAGTTCCCGTATATCCGTTAGTCGAAAATCTGAATATAAAGGCACTCCGAAAAGCTATACATAACGCACTTGAGGAATACAGCCCCGTTATAAAAAATATCGTTCCCGATGAACTTGTGCAAAAACATGATATGTATGAGCGTAAAGATGCTCTTAATGTAATTCATTTTCCGGATAATCAGTCACAGCTTGAAAAAGCACGATACACGCTGGTTTATGAAGAATTATTTTTACTTCAGATGAAAATGCTTTCCATAAGGAATTTAACAAGAAAAAATTATGAAGCAGCCAAGCTGAAAATAAAAGATGACGGACTTGTTATGACTTTTATAAAAGGACTTCCGTTTAAACTTACGGATGCACAAAAACGTGCAGTAAATGAAATTTTAAACGATATAAATTCCGATAAACCAATGCAAAGACTTCTTCAAGGTGATGTAGGAAGCGGGAAAACGGTTGTGGCTTGTATAATGCTCTTGGCTGCAATCGAAAACGGCTATCAAACCGCTATTATGGCACCGACTGAAATACTTGCACAGCAGCATTTTAATAATTTTATAAACTGGCTGACTCCTTTAGGCATAAGTATAGGACTTTTTACTTCCTCAAATTCAAAAAAACAGAGAGAAAAACTTGAAAGAGATTTAAGAAACGGACAAATTAATATTGCAATAGGAACACATTCTCTTATTCAGGATAATATAGAATTTAAAAATCTCGGTGCAATTGTAATAGATGAACAGCACAGGTTTGGTGTTAAGCAGCGTAATATGCTCAGAACAAAGGCAAAAATACCTCAAATGCTTACAATGACTGCAACACCAATACCAAGAACACTTGCCTTAACTGTTCACGGGGATTTGGATTTAACTATAATCGATGAACTTCCAAAAGGACGAAAACCCGTAAAAACTTCACTATTAACCGCATCACAAAGAAAAAAAGCTCATGAATTAATAAGAGAAGAAGTACAACAAGGTCATCAGGCTTATATTGTTTTTCCTTTGATAGAAGAATCCGAAACTTTATCGGCAAAAGCGGCATCACAAGAGGCTGAAAATCTTCAAAACGGTATATTCTCCGATTTGAAAATCGGTTTATTGCACGGAAAAATGAAACCCGATGAAAAAGATAAAGTTATGAAAGACTTTAAAAATAAAGTTTATGATATCCTTGTATGTACTACTGTTGTTGAAGTAGGTGTTGATGTTCCGAATGCAACGGTTATTGTTATTGAAAATGCCGAAAGATTTGGTCTTTCACAGCTTCATCAGTTAAGAGGAAGGGTTGGAAGAAACAGCCTGCAATCTTATTGTATATTGATTTCGTCAACTAAAAATGAAGAAACAATACACAGATTAAATGTTCTTGTTCAAACAAATGACGGTTTTGTAATTGCCGAAAAAGATTTGGAAATAAGAGGCCCCGGAGAAGTTCTGGGGGTTCGTCAAAGCGGTATAGCGGAACTTCATCTCGCTGATTTAACAAAAGATTTGTATATTTTAGAATTGGCACGCTCAGAAGCCCTAGAATATATAGAAACTCATAAAAAAGAAGAATATTCTGACGAATTAAAACTATATCTGCAATCTGTTTTAAGCTCCGTTCAAGAGCTCGGAATTACCGATTAACGGACTTTTTCATAAACTATCAATGTCCAATCTCCAAGCTGTGTTATGCTGTCCTGTTTAAAATCGTCTTTAAACGCATACATCAGGCTGTTTTTTAACATAGAAAAGGTTAAAAACACAAAAGATGTTCTGTTGTATTTGTAAT
>CAJONH010000238.1 GCA_905235825.1 Candidatus Gastranaerophilales bacterium | reverse complement strand
AGAAATTTGTTATTACGATGAAAACTTTAATTTTATAGATTTAATACTTCATCCTGACGGAAATAATATAATAAAACAAGAAAAAGCCGATAATTTAATAAATCAAACGTTTGATTTGTCAATCATGCTGTCAAAAGATTTTAGTTTTGTGCGTGTCGATTGGCTTGTATACAAAAATAAACTTTATTTTAACGAACTTACTTTTACCCCGTATTCGGGATTTATGAAGTTTGATAAAAAATGGAATTTAAAACTTGGCAGTTGGATGAATATTTAGAGGAGATTAAAAATGAATTTTGAAAACATCGAAAATTTAAGTTCAGAAGAAATTTCTTTAATGTATGATGAAGTTCTTGACAATTCAATTAACTTGTCGCAGTGTTTTTGCGGAACAGATGGTACATGTACTTTTACAGGAGGTGATTCAACAAAGTGTGTAGCAACTACTAATTCCGGTGGTGCAAGTTATTTAACCGCTGAGCAATGCAGAGAATTTTGCAGGGTAAATTGTGAAACTGAATGGTCAGGCTGGTGGAGTTATCACCAATATGGCTGTAATGACGGATATGGTGATATTTATCATTATCCTTGTAAAAAACTTATTAATGGTTCTTGGCAACAGTTTTGCAGATAAAATTTTTTAATAAATTTATTTAATTTTACAAAAAGAAATTTCTTTTTGTATTTCTTTAATTTGCTTTTTTTCGATTACTTTTTTTAGTTTATCTTTGCATTTATTACAATATTTACATTCAGCTTGACATCGTGTACTGCATAAATGACCGTATTTTTTAAAATGCTTTACATCCGGCAAATATTTTTTGATATCACCCATATTTATTATATCTAAAGCATCAAAACCTTGTAATCTTTCTATAATAGCATTTACAGGAATTTCTGAAATTAATTTATAGTTATCAATTCCTTTTAAATATTGTAAATATGAGTTTATAAGCCAATCTACGTCAAAGAGAAAAGTATCTCTGCCGGTAAATTTAAAGTTTATTATACCTATTTTTGAATATTCCGCTATTTCCCACGGGTAAATTATATTTATATTTATAATTTTATTTGCTAAATTTCCATTTTGTATATTATTACAATGTTGTAAATAGTAGCTATTTGCAAAAATATTATCATTTGTTAAATCATTTTTACAAAAAGACTGGTGATTATTTCTCATAGGACAACCATTTAAACATCCTTGATTAACTATTAATTCAATTTCGGTATCGGGAAATAACTTGACTAAATTTTGTAACAATAAAAAATTTTTAATACAATCATGACTTGGAACAATTTGTTTTATGTATGGATGTAATAACATAAAATTTTTGTATTCATTAATTAATTTATACTCAAACGATGTTGAAGCTAATAAGGTAAAATCAGTATAATTTTTATTTAAATATGTTAGTAACTTATGGTCAGCTACTCTTAATTTTTTAACCCCAATTTTTCTAAATTCATTTAATAATCTATCTAATTTTTCCAATTGTATGTATAATTTATCAAAGTTTTCATAATATAAATTAGACCTGTTTAAAAGATAAATAAAATCAGCCCCTTTTTCCATAGAATGAATAATTAATTTTTTCCAGTAATCAAAATTGTAATCATTTATATCGTAGTTTCTATATTGTTCAAAACCGGTAAATAATTCGTTTGAAAATGGTAAACCAAAATAAAGACTTGTTATTTTGCTTTTTTCAACTTGTTTATTTATTTTCAATATTTTGTTAATATATTCAATAGTATAAGGCATTGGTGCTGAAAATTTATATTTTTTCATTTTATATTACCTTTTATTTAACACATAATTTTTAAAATTTTTAAATTGATTAACAGTAAAACCAAAACACAAATTGCATTGACCTAACAGTCTATATTTACATTCTCTGCATTTTTCACTTACAAATAACAATTTATGATATGTATCAATATTGTTATAAAAATAATTTGTTAATAAATTTATTGACTTAAAATCAGATATTGAAACTTTTTCATTGTAATTAGGGTAACAAATTGCCCTTATTGCGGTTAAATCAGGAAGAATATCAACCTGCAGACTGCAAGGATTTCCGAAAATATTTTGATTACCCTGCATTGCTATGATTTTTAATTGTGCTTTTTTTAATTCATCGTTCATTATACATATTGGAATACCACTGCAATCTAAATACGGTACAATTTCATCCTTTATGCAATCATTGTAAAAGTTTAAAAGAATTGAATTAAATTGCTTTAATAATTCTAAAATATCAGTGCAATTTTGTTTTTCTTCATTTGAAACAGAAATTGAAAACCTTAATTTATGCTTATCTGTTATTTTCAGCAAATCAAAAATAAATGAATAATCCATAGTCAATGAATAAATATTTATTCCGAGTGTAAATTCTTTTTTGTTGCTT
>CAJONH010000237.1 GCA_905235825.1 Candidatus Gastranaerophilales bacterium | reverse complement strand
ATATGGTAAATAAAACAGGCTATCGTATAGACAGAGTAGAAATAAACGATGTTGAAAATGATACTTATTATTCTTCAATTTGGTTAATTAATGATGATGGTGATGAACAGGAAATTGATTCTCGTCCGTCCGATGCAATTGCCGTAGCAATTCGTGCAGATGCACCAATATTTGTTTCGGCTAAAGTTCTGGCTGACGGCAGCGTATCTTGCGATGCCCAAAAAGACGAAGAAGAATCTGAAGAATTCCGTAACTTTATACAGAGTATAAAGCCTTCTGATTTTGAACGACTTTTAAAAGATGATAAGCAATCGGATCAGTAAATGAATTCTTAAATTTTTTTACCGTTCCATTATTTGTTTTAAATAATGGAGAGTAGAAATTCTTATAAAGGCGGATTTCGTTTTTGTAGGAATTTTTGTTTTGTATTTTTTCTACCCTATTTTTTTCAATATTACTAAGCCCAACTATCGTATCTTTACAAAATATGTCAATAAACCATCTGAACATAAATACCTTCCTTAACCTCTCAGACAAATTCTAATTAAAAAGTAAGAAGAAATCAATAAAAGTTAAAAAAGTTTTAATAATTGATTATTTATTGTATCATTGTTTTGACAGAGTTTATCGGGATAAGTATATGAAGATATTTTTTGGAATTTTAGGTATTGTATCAATGTTATTGATAGCTTTTTTGATGTCAAATAACAGAAAAAAAATTAATATAAAAACCGTCTTAATGGGCTTATTGCTTCAATTTCTACTTGCTGTTTTTATATTAAAAATTCCTTTCGGAAAAATAATATTTGAGTACATCGGGAAATTTATAGAAAAAATACTGGAATTTTCAAATGTTGGAGCAGACTTCGTATTCGGACCTTTAACAAACAGTCCGCAAATACTGCATGAAATATTCGGAGATAAGGCATTTATGTTTGCAATGAGTCTTATTCCTCCGCTAATATTTATGATGATACTTGTAAATATATTATATTATTACGGAATAATGCAGAGAGTAGTTGCCATATTGGGAAAAATAGTAAACAAACTGATGGATGTATCCGGTGCGGAGGCATTATCGAATGTTGCAAGTTCTTTTGTCGGTCAGGTATCTGCTCAAATAATGATAAAACCTTATTTGCCGAATTTAACCCGTTCTGAGGTTATGGCATCAATGACGGGAAGTATGGCTTGTTTATCGGGCGGAATAATTGCAGTTTATGCGGGACTCGGTATACCGCCTCAATATATGCTTGCAGCGTGTATAATGGCTGCTCCGGGGGCTTTGGCAGTTTCCAAAATTATATATCCCGAAACTCTTGAACCTCAAACTAAGAATGATTTCAAAATCAAAAGAAGAAGAACTGATGTAAATCTTTTGGACGCTATATCAAAAGGTGCAACAGAGGGTATGAAAGTCGGTATAAATATCATTGCTATTTTGATTGCGTTAATTGCATTAATAGCCATGCTTGATTTCTTTTTAAAAAAATTCGGAGTATTTGCCCACGATATTTTTCATGTTAATTTGTCTTTTATCGGTATAGATGTTGAACATCTGTCAATACGTATGATATTCGGTAAAATATTTTCTATATTTGCATTTTTAATAGGTATACCTTTAAATGAAGTATCGACGGTCGGTTCGTTTTTAGGAACTAAATTTATATTAAACGAAGCAATTGCATTTACCGATTTATCCGCAATTAAAGATATAATATCCGACAGGAGTTTTATAATATCTACATTTGCACTTTCGGGATTTGCAAATTTATCTTCGGTTGCAGTACAAATATCAGGTATAGGTGAGATTGCTCCCAATCAAAGAAAAAATTTGGCAAGAGTTGGTATTAAAGCCTTAATTGCAGGTACTCTTACTTCATATATATCGGCATGTATGGCTTCTATGCTTTTGTAGTTATTACAATTATTACAAATTTTCATTTCGGTATGATAAAATTATAGTAACAGAGGGATAAATTTTGAGATACAAAAGCTGTTATTGGATAGAGTCGGGAATAAATTTTGACACAAATTCGTATAAGGTATGTTGTTTGTATAGTGCAAAGGGCGGCGGAAATACCATTGTTCGTGATAATTACAAAGGCGAACCCGTTGACTGGGATGAACTTTTTGCTTTCAAACAAATGATAAAGGATATACACAAACAGGGAAAAATTTATCCTAAGTGTGAAGGCTGTATTTATTTAAAGGAGCAAAATTGGGACGATAATCACACAAAAATAAGCATGATTAATTTGGATTATTGGACTAAATGTAATTCAAGATGTTCATATTGCCATACAATGCAGGACAAGGAAAAATATAATAAATTTAAAAATTATAATTTTTTACCGATTTTAAAGGACATGATAAAGCGGGATATATTAAGACCAAGCGGGCATGTTAGTTTTGGCGGAGGTGAAGTAACTTTATTAAAAGAGTTTGATAAATTATTGACTATTTTTATGGATTACGGCTTCCCTTTAACAAGAATACATTCATCTTGTATAAAATATTCAAAAGCGGTAGAACAGGGTTTAAAGAGAGGATGTGTTGATTTAATCGTATCTGTTGATGCGGGCAGTAAAGCTATGCATGAAAAAGTGAAGCAGGTAAAGAGTTATGATAAAGTCTGGAAAAATTTAAAGCGATATGCTTCTCATCAAAGAAAATTTGACGGTGTAAAAGTAAAATATATATTAATTCCGGGTGTAAATGACGATAAAAACGAAATTGACCTTTGGTTGAAAAAAACAAAAGAAAGCGGTATAAACTGCGTATTGCACGAAATTGAGTCAAAATGGTTTTATGCACGCAGAGATAGTGTGCCTGATGAGATTATAAAATATTTTGATTATGCAAGAGAAAAGGCTTATGAACTCGGATTAAGATATGAATTATATGAGAGAGCTGAACACATGATGAGCTTTAGAAACAGGGAGAAGGTCTGATGCGTGAATATACAAGCTGTCATTGGCTTCAGCATGGAATAAGTTTTGAAAATGACCATATTGAAATGTGTTGTTTGTGCTGTCATAAAGGCGGGGGAAGGCTTTATATAAAAGAAAACTATGAGGGTAAAGGTTTAAATTGGGAAGATATATTTAAATTAAAAGAAAAATTTGTGGAAGAAAATCGGCAGGGTATTATAAATCCAAAATGTGAAGGGTGTTTTAATCTTGTAAAAAGAGGCTGGGATGATGATGAAAAATACATAAATTATTTGCATTTCAATCATTGGACTCATTGTAACAGTGATTGTATATACTGCTATACGGCATGGGATAAGCAAAATTATCAAAAGAAACCTCATTACAAGGTTTTACCCGTAATAAAAGAATTATTTAAGCAAAAATTATTTAAATCAGGCGGAGAAGTAACGTTTGCAGGCGGAGAACCTGCTATACTTGATGAGTTTGATGAACTTATAAAATTATTGTTAAAAAACGGAGCTGACAGGATAACAGTACATTCTTCCGGTATAAAGCATTCAAAATCAATTGAAAAGGGAATAAAAGAAAAAAAACTTTCGGTATGTTTATCTGCTGATTCGGGAAGCAGAGAAACATATTACAAAATAAAAAGAGTTGATAAATTTGATGTATTTTGGAAAAATGCAAAGAAATATGCTGAAATGCAAAAGAAACACGAAAAAAAAATATATGTTGAAACTAAATATATATTAATCCCCGGTGTAAATACAAAAAAAGAAGAAATTGATAAATGGATTGAGTGTAATATAAAATCAGGTATAAAAACGGTAGTTGCCGATATTGAAAATGAATTTTGCAAAGAACAAAGATTGAAAAATCAAGAAAGACCTCAATATTTGGTAGATTTATGTAAATATATGACTGAAAAAGTCAAAGAAGCAGGTTTAGATTTAATCGAATACAATAATTTTAAATATTTAGCTGATGAATGCCGGTTTAGCGGAGTGAAATAAATCATGAGAGAGTTTGAAAGCTGCAGTTATATAGAACACGGAATGGTTTTAGACCATTGTAACAGAATACGTTCGTGCAACAATTTTAATCCCAGATATGGCGGTCGTCCCGTAATATATGAAAATTATTGCGGTGAAAAGATAGACTGGAAAGAATTTTTTGCAATAAAACGCAGATTGCGGGATATGTACAGAGCAGACGAATGTCCTGAATTATGTAAAAATTGCGTAAATGTTTCTTTTAAAGAGTGGGATGATGAAGATTATATAGATTATTTGTTATTAACACCGTGGGTGCCTTGTAATTCTAACTGTATATATTGTGAAGCACCGAGAGATAAGTACGTTTTGGAGCATACAAAGATATATAAAGTTTTGCCGTTAATAAAAGATATGATAAAAAATAAAATATTAAAAAAAGACGGAATAATTGACTTCGCAGGCGGTGAGCCTACCATATACAGAGAATTTGAAGGATTATTAAATGAATTTATTAAAAATGATTTTAAAAAAATAGTCGTGCATACTAATGCAATAAAAAAAAGCACTGCCGTAATAAAAGGGTTAAGAAAAGGGATAGTCAGGATACTTGTTTCTGTTGATGCCGGCAGTAAAGAAATTCACGAACGGGTTAAACAGGTAAAAAGTTATGATAATGTATGGAAAAATTTGAAGGAGTATGCAAAAAATCAGCCTAAAGGTGCTGATAATGTAAAGACAAAATATATTATAGTTCCTTCTGTAAACGACAGCGAACGTGAAATAGACTTATGGCTTGAAAAATCTAAAGAAACAGGAATTAATTCCGTTGTATTAAATTTGGATTTTAATTGGATTATGAGAAATGTAGACGGAGATTTATCTTCTGTATATAACTTGATGAAGTATACATTGAACAGAGCTGAAGAACTTAATATGCATTGTGAATTATACGGGCAGATATATCAGGTAAAATGCGAAGTTGAGAAAACAAGAGAACTGAATAAAGCCGGCTTTTAAAAATTAGAGGAAGCGGGGCAGTGTTTTGTATTTATTTCGACAAGATATGAATAGTTTGAACACACTCTAATTATTCTATCTAATCTGGTTTCGCACTCTGCCGCCGTGTCAACCCCGCCGGCAAAGTGCTCACTTTTTAAAGTCACCACTCCCAAATTTCGTT
>CAJONH010000236.1 GCA_905235825.1 Candidatus Gastranaerophilales bacterium | reverse complement strand
AACGAAATTTGGGAGTGGTGACTTTAAAAAGTGAGCACTTTGCCGGCGGGGTTGACACGGCGGCAGAGTGCGAAACCAGATTAGATTCCTATTTGAAAGTTAGTGAGCTTCAAGATGTTTCTTTTCCAACATTGAAGGCAATCCAATGAGTAAGAAATACATGAACCCTGCAAATAAAACCAGATAGAGACCGTCCATAACACATTTCCTTTTTTTATATCTTTACACTTATACAATACCCAAAATACTGTATTTTTAAACATTTTTATAGGATAATTATTAAGAAATCATGGAAAAATCGAAGTTAAAAAAATTATTATCAGGAATGTGCTGCAGTGTATGCAGGCACGATTTTGACGAAAATGCCATTACCGTAATCAGAGAAGAAAAAGAACTGCTGGTATTAAGAATAACTTGTCCCGATTGCGGAAAAGGTTTCGGAATTGCACTTTTAGGAACGGGCAAAGATTGTGTAAAAGACGATGAACCTTTGGAATTTAAACCCTGCCCTATGCCTATCAGTTATGATGACGTGTTGGATGCTCATAACTTTTTTGATAAATTGGATAAAGATTGGACGAAGTATATTCCCGACAATTTAAAAATATAAGGTTAAAATATTAATTTTTTAAGCCGTCTAAAATATAATTTCGACCTGTAATCGCCTGTTCTTTTGTTAACGGATTAATGTCTTTTAACGGATATTCAATACCAAGCTGTTCATATTTTTTTCTTCCCATATCGTGATACGGCAGTACATCAAGTGCTTTTATATTTTTTAGTGTTTTTAAAAATTTACCGAGTTCAATTAAATATTCTTTATTAAATGTAATTTCGGGAACTAAAACATGTCTTATCCATACGGGAATTTTATTATCCGATAAATATTGTGCAAATGCTTTTATATTTTTGTTTGAATGTCCTGTAAGTTTTATATGTTCGTTATTCTTGATATGTTTTATATCAAGAATAACTAAATCGGTATATTTAATTAAAATATCAAATTTTTCCGTATTTTCCGGATTAAACAAAATACCCGATGTATCTAAAGCAGTATGTATATTTCTTAATTTAAATTGTTTAAAAAGCTCTGTTACAAAATCAATTTGAACTAAAGGTTCACCGCCTGTAACAGTTATTCCGCCTTTGCAAAATTCTTTTACTCCTTCATATTTATTATATATTTCAGAAATACTCATTTTGTTATCGCAGTATAAATTCCACGTGTCAGGATTATGACAATACAAACAACGCATAGGACACCCTTGCATAAAAATAACAAAACGCACTCCCGGCCCGTCAACGGTTCCGCAGGTTTCAACAGAATGAATATTGCCTTTTAATTCAGTCATTAAATTAACCTAAAGATGAATGAAAAGTTCTTGAAATAACATCATCCTGCTGTTCTTTTGTTAATTTATTAAAATTAACGGCATAGCCTGAAACTCTGACCGTTAATTGAGGATATTTTTCGGGATGAGCCTGAGCATCAATAAGAGTTTCTCTGTTAAATACATTAACATTTAAATGATGACCGCCTTTTTCAACATATCCGTCAAGTAAATTAATCAAATTTTCTTCCTGCATAGTCGTCATATTTTTCTCCTTAATTTAAATTTGTTTCACAGCAGCCGCAATCAAAATTAAACAAAAAATCTTCCATAAAGATTTCATCTTTACCTAATGCATTGGGAATAATGGAAAATGTATTTGAAATACCGTCCTGAGCATCATTAAAAGGAAGTTTGGCCACTGATGCCAATGATGCAGCTGCTCCGTTTTCATCCCTGCCGTGCATTGGATTTGCCCCCGGAGCAAGCGGAACTCCTTCTTTCCGCCCATCAGGAGTATTTCCGGTCTTTTTTCCGTATACAACATTAGATGTGATAGTCAAAATTGACATCGTAGGTATTGAATTTCTATAAGTATAATGTTTTCTGATTTTATTCATAAAATTATGAACCAAATCAACCGCAATTTTATCAACTCTGTCATCATTATTTCCGTATTTAGGGAAATCACCTTCAATTTCATAGTCAACAACTATGCCGTTTTCATCACGTATTGTTTTTACTTTTGCATATTTAATTGCGGAAAGAGAATCCGCAACAACTGATAAACCTGCAATACCCGTTGCAAAATAACGTTTTACATCTCTGTCGTGCAGTGCCATTTGTGCCTTTTCATAGCAGTATTTATCATGCATATAATGAATTACGTTTAATGTATTAACGTATAGTCCGGCAAGCCACTCCATCATATCGTTATATTTTTCCATAACTTCATTATAATCAAGATATTCGGATGTAATAGGACGATATTTAGGTCCAACCTGCTCTTTTAATCTTTCATCAATACCGCCGTTGATTGCATATAGAAGACATTTTGCCAGATTTGCTCTTGCACCGAAAAATTGCATTTCTTTTCCTACAACCATTGATGAAACACAACAGGCTATTGCATAATCATCACCGTGAACAGCCCTCATCATATCGTCATTTTCATATTGAACAGAGGAGGTTTTAATTGAAATATGTGCTGCATATTTTTTAAAATTATGCGGTAATCTTGTTGACCATAAAATTGTCAAATTCGGTTCGGGAGCTGTTCCTAAATTTTCTAAAGTATGCAGATATCTGAACGAATTTTTTGTAACGAGAGTTCTTCCGTCAATTCCCATACCTCCGATTGATTCTGTAATCCATGTAGGATCGCCCGAAAACAGAGCATTATATTCAGGGGTTCTTGCAAATTTTACAAGTCTTAGTTTCATTATAAAATGATCAATCAATTCTTGAGCTTGAACTTCCGTTATAATACCTTCTTTTAAATCTCTTTCGATATATATATCGAGGAAAGTAGAAGTTCTGCCTATACTCATTGCAGCACCGTTTTGTTCTTTTACCGCACTTAAATAGCCGAAATATAACCATTGAACGGCCTCTTTGGCATTTCTTGCAGGTTTGGATATATCAAAACCATATATTTTACCCAGTTCAATCATATCTCTTAAAGCATTAATCTGCTCGGCAATTTCTTCTTTTAATTGAATTTTATCCGGAGTCATTTCACCGTCAATTGAAGCATGCTGTTCTAATTTATCTTCAATTAATCTGTCTATTCCGTATAGAGCGACCCTTCTGTAATCACCGATAATACGACCTCTGCCGTATGCATCGGGTAATCCCGTTAAAATTGCAGCATGCCTTGCTTTTTTCATTTCGGGAGTATATGCATCAAATACGCCTTGATTATGAGTTTTTCTGTATTTTCTGAAAATTTCGCTTATTTCTTTATCTACTGTATAACCATAAGAAGAACATGCACTCTCTGCCATTCTTATTCCGCCAAAAGGCTGCATTGAACGTTTTAAAGGCTCATCGGTCTGTAAACCAACAATAGTTTCAATATCTTTATCTATATATCCGGCTTTATGCGATGTTATAGATGATACAATTTTGGTATCCATATCGGATACACCGCCGTTTTCCCGCTCATGACGGAATAAATCAAGACATTTATTCCATAATTTTTTTGTTGCTTCCGTAGGTTCAGCTAAAAAACTTGAATTCCCCTCATAGGGAGTGTAATTTTTTTGTATAAAATCTCTGACATTTATTTCATCATTCCATTTCCCGGAAATAAAAGAAGTTTTTGGGTATATTTCCTTATTTTCCATAAGCTGAGGCATATTACAGTCCTTTTTCCTTTCTTTATGATACACAACAAAAAATAATTTATATCTATAATTGTATCTCAAATATAATTTTAAACCATCTAAATATATTAAACCGTGTAAATTTGTATATAAATCCCAATAAAAATAATAAACAACAAATTACTATCCAACATCTTTTTGTAATGAAATTAAAGAATTAATATTTGTATTGTTTATATACATATTAATTCAGACTTTTTAAATTTACTCTGGAGCTATTTAACAATTCAATAAGTTTGGCACTTTCACTGCTTTGTTGTGTATTTGTTAATTTGAACTCGGAATTGTTATATAAAAATACAAATCTGCGGTTCTTTTTAATATTATATAATATTTGAATTTCTTGGGGAATATTCAAAGAATACAAAGAAATATCTTTATCTTTATTATTGGTATAAAGTCCGTTATCAATACAAAGCAAAAGAAGAAGCGAGTTTAACTCTTGTTTGGGATTATCAACACCTTCCTTTTTTATATATTGCAGATAATTTAATATAGAACTTCTTAATTGTTTAATATCTATATCATTATAAAGATTATATTTTAATGTATTTATTTTACATTGAAGGGCTGCTGCTGTTTCGGAAAGATTAATATCCTGCTGAATACTATCATTAACATTGTTTAGAAGTGTAGAAATTTCTTTATATATTTTATCAGTTACTTTTCCGTATTTATTAAAAGCAAAATATTTTTTTTCATAATCATCCCAAAAAGTATTTAAATTTCCCTCCTTGTTTTCTATGCAAGAGTTAAATTCACTATAAAATTCACGAATTGAGTTCTTTATAGCATTTGCATAAAAGTAGTTAAAAACAGCATCTTTTTCGGAACTTATAAACTCTGTTTTATTTAGTATATCCTGTAATTTTGTATCAATCAATTGAAATTTTTGAATAATATCTTTAAAAGACTCAAAATTATCAGATACATTATAATAATCGAAAATATAATTTGAAGTATTATAAGCACTTACTTTTAACGGGTTTTGGAAAGTTTTCAGCAAACGATTAAAATTTTCATAAGGATTAATAGGCAAATAATTTTTATCAACCAATAAATCCTTTAAAGCATTAACAAACAGTTCCTTATTAAATTTATCGGTATCAGCATAAAAAGATTTGCTGCTCCAGAAACCGACATTAAGCCCCGGAATACCCTTTTCGGCAAAAATATTACTAAATTGCTCCATACCAAGAGATTTGCGTACCATTAAAATTTTATCAGCAAAATCAATTTCATGAGCCAAAACTGCAACAACAGTCTTTATGTCAGAATTTTCCAACATAGCCGTATTAATATTTATTGTTCCGGTTAAAATGTTTAGTTCGGCGAATTTATAGTAATCAAAAGGCGAATTCAAATCATAATCAACATCAGAAAAAACTATATTAAAGGAATTTTCAGGATATCCTTTTGCCAACAGCAATTCATTTACTATTTCTTTGACGGCTAGTACACTCACTGCAGGATATTGTGCAAAATTATCCAATAATTCATTGTAAAGATTTCGAGTATTTGTTATTTCGTTATTGTTATAATTTTGATTTTGAGAAGTATAATGACTGTCCTGTTCAGAAGATTGAATATAATTTTCATCATTTTTCTCAATATCATCAGGGGGTAATTTTTCGGATTGATTTTGAATTGAGTTATTATCAAAATTTCTATATTCAAGCATATCTTCAAATGACTTAACATTTGTTTTAGTAGAATTTTTACTTGGAACAGCTATATAGAAAACAGTAAATAATAAAACTATAATAGCAATGAAAACAAATTTAACCGATTTTTTTCCTGAGTCATTTCCCATTATAAACCGCCTTTCGTAAGTGCTATTATAACACATATAGAGAAATTACTCAAAAATAAAAAATATTATGCCTTATAGTCAAGTCCCGCATATTTAGGTGTTGCTCTTTTAATATCTTTACCCAATGCTTTTTCAAGAGATTCCAAAAGTTTTTGAGCAACGGTAGCTTTAGTTTCGCTTGCTTTCATATTTAATTCATCATGCAAAGCTGAAGACGAAAAAGAAGGTTTTAAAGGCTGGCTGTTGCCGGAACCAATAGAAGCCGACATTCTATCAGAAGCACCCATCATATTGGAAACTGCCATATTATTTGCCAAAACTGCATTTTGCATTGCCAAATATGTTGATAACAATTTTACACTCCTTACCTTACATGCTTATTATATCATAATAAATATTATTTTTAAACCCTTATATTAAATTTGTCGCAACAAAGTTAAAATTTTCATATAAAGGCGAATTTCTTTAACTTTGTATAGATAACAAAAATTAAAAGCAGACACAGAACGGATACGGAAATTTTACCTTCTTAACAACAAATCTTAACAACAAAAAAGAACACAAGCCTCAAATCATGTGTTCATTATGTTTTAAAAGAATGGGCGTGAAGAGACTCGAACTCCCATGCCAAAGGCGCCAGATCCTAAGTCTGGTGCGTCTACCAGTTTCGCCACACGCCCATTCTATAATATTTTAGTTTGAAACTCTGAACCCGGGGGGATTCGAACCCCCGACCAATTGATTAAGAGTCAACTGCTCTACCAGCTGAGCTACGAGTCCTTATTCCAGTATTATTGTATTATAGAGATTTTTGTTAGTCAATCTGATTTATTAATAATAATTTCCAAAATATTCAATTTATTTATTAAAATTTGCCTTGAATGTTTTATGCAGTTGGTTTTACTGTTTTGTATAATTTCGCCAAATTAATTGTACCTATAATAATACTTCCTGCAAACAATAAACTTCCGCCTATTATCATTGCTTTTCCCAATAAATTAGTTTGTTCCCATTCAACTGCCATTTCTGCCAGTTTTGCTTTCTTTTCCAATTCCTTATTGTTCGGGTTATTTCTTAATGCTGTTTGTGCTTTATAATTTTCATAATTTACTTTTTCAAGCCTTTTCATCTTTTTTATATTTTGTATTTCTTTCATTAATTCTTTTTTTTCTGATTTTGAAAGATTTTTATCTCTAAGTTGTTCTCTTTTACTGCTGATTTTCGCATTATAGCCTTCTTCTCTGGCTTCCATTTCTTCTTTGCTGTAATAATAATTTAGAAAATTTTCAGCTTCTTTATCATTTTTTGTTCCGAATAATTTTGAACGTATTGAATCTTCTTCCAGTTTCCTTGTTTTCTTTAATATTTCAAATCCTTCCGATGCATCTATATTTGCTTTTAATGCATTTTTAGCCTGTTCCTTATCAAAATTTTTATTTTCGCCGATTATTTCGGAAGAAATCTCTTTCTCCTTATACAAATGGTATCTTGATTCTATAGAAATAGTATAATTTAAAAGTTCTTTATCTCGTTCTTTATCATTTTCCCAAACTTTCAGCCAATGTACATCCTGAGGAATATATACCTCATTATCTTTTGCAGGCATTATTTCATGCAAAATATGCTTCCATACAAACTTATTGTTATCCTGTTTTATTTTTTTTAATTCGCTTAATACGGGTGACAACTCTTTTTCAAGTTCTTTCATCCTTTTTTTGTCTGAAGAACTCTTATTATTACTGTCTTCTCCGTATTTTAGTTCATAATATTCTTTCATATTATCCAAAAGAACCGTATCATCGTTAAACAGAGTCTTCTGTGCAAACTCATTGTATTGCACAGCCATTTTTTCAGGCATAACAGGTGATGACATTGTTTTATAGTTATCATCATCATAAGACCTTACTATGGATGTTCTTTCTGCTCTGTTTACGATATTATCGGTCAAAATTTCATGTACGATTTCTTTTCTTGCTTCAACAGGAATACTGTTTCTTTCAACTGAAACTTTTGCATGATAAAGTTCGTGTCTTAATGTTTCATTTATTTCGTCTGTTTTTAAATTTTTGAACTTATCTCCATTAAAAGCAATAGTATGAGTTTCCGATGTATATGATGCATTATCGCACATATTCATTTTTTCATTGTCTTTTGCCGGACGAATTTCTTTTGTTCCGTCAGGTTTTATTGTACATATTTCATTTTCAAACGCTATTGTTAAAGCAGGTTTATATTCTTCTGCTATACCTGATTGCGAAAATGCATTATTATACACTTCTTCTATATCATTATATACTTTTTCTTTATCAACCGGAAAATTATCTGTTTCTTTTGTAAATGACGGTTCGTTTTGTACTTTTTTACAATCTTTCGGATTATAGCAGTTTGGCAGAAATTTACCGGATTTTAGTGTTGAAGGCACTAACTCACATGGTTTTGGCATATCAGTTTTTTTCTTTGAAATTCGTTTTTGTGTTTTAATATCTGCCGTGGTTGATGCATTTTTTGATGCTGTAGTCGATGCTGTAGTGGATGCAGTTGTAGATGCTGTAGTCGATGCAGTTGTAGAACCTACTGCTGAAGCTGTTGTTGATGCCGTTGTTGATGCCATTACCCGTGCAGGTCTGCTATCATTACTGTCAGACTGCTGTATGTATTTATTGCCAAATAAATGATTGTTATATGTTTGAATTGAATTTATTTTCATACTTCTTCCACACAACCTTACTTTGAATGTTATAAACCGATTAATTCATTTTTTTTGCTATTTTATTGAAATTTATTAAAAAATATTAACAAATATTAGGTCTTCTGCAATTTATTCTTTAAAAAAAACTTTATATATATAAGTTAGTATGGCTCTTGGGGTTAATATTTATAAAGTTTAAATCAGTAAACAGAAAATATTAATTAATAACAGATTTATAGTAACAATGTTCATATGTGAATGATGGGGCTGGGCAAGACGGTCACAGCCTCTTTTTTTTATGCCTGCAATTTATTACAAATGTTTTTTATTGATTTTTCAATAGCAAGTTTTTCTTTGTTTGTATTTTACATAAATATAATTCGAGAGAAAGGAATTTTTAATGAAAACATCACCTGTATCGTTCGGTTCAATAATGGTTTTTACGATAAATGATGAAAAACCAAAGGCAAATACGGGAGATATGGTTAAAACATCTTTCCGATTTAATTCGGATTTATCATCCTTTTATGTTTTAGAATCACGGAAGTTTGATGAAGTACAAATTGACGGTTCTGTTCACAATGCAGCACCAAGTTTTTGCAAAATGCTTGATAAAAGATATGAACATCTTTTACCAAAAGGATCAAATAAGGTAATTTTAACCGAAGCAGATTTTTTTGTTAACTCCAATGAATTACAAAAACGCTATTTTGTAACTGCCTCACGTGATAAAGATGAAAAATATATTCAAAGAATTTTAGGACACGGTTTTTATTTGTTTGCTGCTAAATTCTATGAGAAAGAATAATCAGCTTAAATCTTCAATATATTTTTCAATTTTTATATTAAGCTGTTCTACTTTTTTTATGTTTTTTTCTTCATAAGGAATATTATCATACATATCTGAAGAAATAATAATTACATTTGTTATATCTATTACTCTTTCGTCTAAATTAAAAAATGATTTATAATAAATTTTATCAGAATAATCCCCTTTAAAAATTAAATTATTTCTAAAATTTTGTTCATAAATCGGAAAATATTTTTTGAAAAATATATTTTTCGGATGACTGAAATCTGCACTTGAACACATATTTGAAACAAACATTCCCGATTTTTTTAAGTGTTTTTTTATAAGTTTAAAATATTCATCCTCTAAAAATCTTAAATCTATACCTTCATTATTTGCAACATCAGCTAATATAAGGTCATATTTTTTTTTGCTTGTATTTAAATATGTAATTCCATCCTGTAAAATAAAATTAAATTTTTTGGAAGGCTTAAATCCAAAATAATCAATGGCAAGTGATAAAATATTTTCTTCTATATCAACAACATCAATACTTTTAAGTTTATTAAATAAAAACTCAAAATCATTTACTATTTTTCCCGTACCAAGTCCGATAAGAAGAATATTTTCAATTTTGGGATTAATTAAATACGGTATTAAAAAATAATTTATATACGGTAAATTTCCTTTATAAAAAGGGGTATCTATAAATCCGGCCTGATATGTATTCCCATAATGCAAAAATCTTCCGATTTCATTTTCCACTATTTTAATGTTATGAAAATCTGATTTTATTCTACATAATATTTTATCCTTGAACTTTTTATTATTTATAATTTGAAGCAGTTCATCCTTTGCAGAATGTATTGCAAGTTCCTCGGGAATTAATATGTCTTGTTCATTCATATTTAATAACTTCTATTTATTAAAATTATACCATTAAACCAAAATTATATTTATTTTATAATTTTTATTTTCATGTTACATATACTTAATACTTAGTAAATACATGTTTAGAATTAATAAAAAATCGGCATATTATATATTAGTTATGCGAGATATTATCTTTGCAGAATAAAAGTCAGGAAAGCCATGATATTAGAATACAAAGTTAATGATTTACATGTACAGGCAGCGTGGTTAAAAACTCTATATGATTTAGTAGAAGAACTAAACTGCAAATGTCAGACTTATATAGATGAATCTTATAATCGAAGCAGTAAAAATTTTGACAGAATGCGTACGATTAAGATTTACGGCTCTGATACCATGTTGGGCTGGTTTAAATTAAGAATGGAACGTTATTCTCATTTCATTTTTAACTTTAATGAACAGCCCGATATCAAGAGCAGTTTTGTAGAATAGTTGAAATTTTAAGACCGAAACACAAACGGGAATTACTGCAATAGCGGTAATTCTTTTTTTATTATTTTACTGTTTCAAAAGCAATTATATGATCATCACATATACAAACACTGTCACGATGTTCCGTTTCCCGACATCCGTCCGTAAACATCATATCCACATTTTCAAGACATACAATATCTTCATCATCATAATTTTCTACAAGACAGCCTACCGCACAAAATTTTATTGTACATACTCTGACTTTTCTTGCACAGTTTTTTTGGGCTAAATTGAAAAGAGATTGTTTTTTATTTCGCATTATTTTTTTCCTCATTTTCTATTTGATGAAAATATAATGTATTTTAATATTTAAAACATCCGTAAACAGGATAATAAAAAAAGGATTGGAATAATTCCAATCCGTACTACGTAAAATATAGTTCTTTTTATAGCAGGCTTTTTTAGTAGCGGGCAGATTGATTTGCTTTCAGGTCGATTGATATGCCCGCAACGCTCACTAATCTTGCATTTGCTTAGGCTTCGATTAGATTTTTGTTTTTTGTTTTTGGGAAGGCAGGCTTAATTTAACAAGAACCGGCATATCTCATATATCCGCATCTGTAACCTTCTCCGCAATAACAGCCTATTGAACCTTGTGTATAACAATTCCATTGAGTCGGATATTCACAACCATATGCAGTAGTTCCGCTTCCACAAGATGCTCCCCGTAAACAAAAATATCCTTCTTTTCCGTTATCACATCTGATTAAGTGATTACAACCACCTAAAAGTATTTCACCGTTATATTCAACTATTTCATCATATACCTCCAATATTTGTTTCTCGCTTAATCCTTCAATTTCGTTAAAATTCATATATTAATCCTTTATGTTTAATAAGTTTCCGAGTTCTAAATTCTTTTCTCTGTTTTGAAAACTGTGAAATCCGCTGTAAGGTGAAAAAGTCAGTTCCTCAAAATATAATTTATTCTTATATATCATCCAATCCACACGTACAAAACTAAAATCTTTTGATAACTTTTTTGATAAATCATACGATTGTTTTAATAAATTATCTGCTTCAATTTTTATATTTTCCTCTGTAAAATCAAAAATATTATCCATTGGAGTCAATTTTTCATTCCATATATTGATTGTATTATTT
>CAJONH010000235.1 GCA_905235825.1 Candidatus Gastranaerophilales bacterium | reverse complement strand
TTTTATAAAAGAAATAAAAATTAACGGATGTCAGAAATACTTTTTTGATTCTTTTATTGATATATCCGAAAAAATGATTCCTTATACGGAAAAAATAAATCTTTTACCGCAAATTCCTCAATTTGTAATTGAAATTATATTTATTTTTACAATGATTATTCTTTCTATGGGAATTATGACACAATACGGCGAAAATCCGCAAAATATACTGGTTTCTTTAGGTGTTGTAGCTATTTCCATATATAGAATTGTTCCGCAGATATATAAAAATCAAATTTATTTAAATTATATCAATCTCTCGGATTATAAATTGAAACAATTATTTGAAATATATGAAAAATACGGACTTTATGATTATTCAAAAAACAGAGATACAAAAGATAAACTACCTTTTTCATCTTCACTTGAAATAAAAAATCTTAATTATTCTTATGATAAAAAAGACAATGTTTTGCACGATATAAATTTAAACATTAAAAAAGGAGAATTTATAGGAATAGTAGGTCTGTCAGGTGCGGGGAAAAGCACACTTGTTGACTGTTTACTCGGTCTTCTTGAATATGAAGGCGAAATATATGTTGATAAAGAACTTCTAACCGTAGATAATTTTCAGAAATTCAGAAATATAATAGGATATGTGCCGCAAAAAATTTGTAATATTGAAGGTGATATATATACCAATGTAGCCTGGGGAGTAGAAAGAAAAGATATTGATAAAGAAAAAGTTGATGAAGCATTAAAACAGGCTCAATTGTATGACCAATTGAAACAAACCGAAAACGGGCTTGAAATAGAATTAAAACAGGACGGTATCGGTGTTTCGGGCGGACAAATGCAAAGAATAGGAATAGCACGTGCGTTATATAAAGACCCTGATATTATAGTTCTTGATGAAGCTACTGCAAATTTAGACGTAAAAATTGAAAATAAATTAACCGAAATATTGAATAATTTAAAAGGGAATAAAACAATTATAGCAATAGCACACAGACTATCAACCCTCGTAAATTGCGACAGAGTAGCTTTCTTAAAAGAAGGAACGGTTGTTGATATCGGAACTTTTAAAGAATTATCCGAAAAATATCCTGATTTTGAAGAAATAGTCAGATTATCAAGAATACGTCTTGATAATGAACCTGTTGTTCAACAAATTGAACAAGAAGTTGAACCGGCCCATCTCCCGCCCGAACAATTCGGATTATACTAATAAACAAAACACATTATAATAAATTGTGATTTAACTGTTGCACATAAAATCACAATTTATTATAATGTGTTTATGACAGAAAATTATGAAGAAACTTTAAAAACAGCAGAATATTTTTTTAACAGCGGAAGTTATATTTTGGCTATGAATACTCTCACCAAAATACAAAATGCCGACAGAGAAACTACTAATAAAAAATTTACAATGCTGTTGAATATTTTAAAAGAATTCCGAAAAATTAAAGATTATCAATCGTCTTTAAAATGTTTGCTTGAAATGGAAAAAACAACCCCTGATAACGAGCAGGTTCTTGTTAATATTGCACTTACTTATGAGCATTTTCAAAATGTTGATAGTGCTTCTGCATATTATGAAAAAATATTGTCTAAAAATAAAAGAAATTATGATGCCTTAATTCATACTGCAATACTTTTAATTTATCAACATGATTTGAAAAACGCTTCCGGTTATATAGAACGTGCAAAAAGAGCTAAACCAAATCAATTCAAAACAGCTTATGCTTATTATAAATTGTACGAAGAAGAAGCTAAACACAAAGAAGCTATGCGTTATGCAAAAGAAATGGTTATGTTAAATCCTGATGATATTGACGGTTACTACTTTTGTGCCAACAGCAGTTATCAGATTTTCGATTATAAAAAATCTATTGAATATTGTGATAAATATTTAACTATGAATCCTGATAATGCAGATATTCAGTGTCTTAAAATTTTATGTATGAAAAAATCAGGCATGATAGATAATATAATTCCGTTATTTGAAGATTTATTACAAAAATATCCGAAGGAATTTACTTTAAAAAAACTGTATTTAATGCAGCTTTTAACTGCTAAAAATTATGATGAAGCAATGAAATATTATCTTGATGTTGTATCTAATGCAAAAGTAGATAAATATTTGAAAGGCTGCGAAGCTAAATTTCTTGAATATGAAAAAAAATCGTGGAGACGAGAAGACCTTACCGGAAAAACAATTCTTGTCTATCAGGGGCCGTTCGGTTTGGGTGATTATCTTATGTTTTCAAGATATATTCCGCTTCTTGAACAAATGGCAGGCAAAGTTATTATTGAAGCAAATCATACTTATTTTGATTTATTTAAATATAATTTTAAAAATATCGAAATTATTCCCGATACAAATGAAGCAATAGATTTTGAAAAATATGATTATTCTGTTTCTAGTATGGAAATGATTTACGGAATGAATATGAATTTTGATAATATTCCTAATTCACAAGGCTGGTTTAAAATTCCCGAAGAAAAAATTGAAAAAGTTAAAAATGACAGTAAATTCAATACGGAAAAACATAAAATAGGATTGTTCTGGCGTGGCAGCGGCGGACTTATGAAACACCGTAATATTGAATTAGATAAACTTGTTTCGCTTTTTGAGCTTGATAATTGTCAATTTTATTCAATAGATATTGAAGAAAAAGATAAAAATATTTTAGATATATTTGAGAAATATAATATTATTGATTGTTCGGATTATATAAATAGTGCAGAAGATACGGGGGCTTTATTAAAAAATCTTGATGTATTTATTTCCGTTGATTCTTTTCCACTGCATTTAGCAGGAAGTTTAGGTGTAAAAACATATTTAATTTTACCTGTTTTAGCTGAATGGAGATGGTTTAATGATACAAAAAACACTCCGTGGTATGATTTCGTTAAAATATTCAGACAGACAGAAACAGAAAATTTAGATTTTGTTGTAAATAATATTAAGAATCAATTATCTGCACTATGACTTTTGACTATGATGAAATTTTAAAAAAATCAAATGAATTTTTTGAGCAAGGTGATTATGATTCTGCATTAAATGTTATTGAAGAAATTAAAGAGCCGACGAAAAAAGTATTGGATTTTAAATATAATATGCTTTCTAATATGGCTAAAGTATGCGAAAAATCGGATGATATTTCTTCCTTGTTAATTTGTCTTACTGAGATGGAAAAAATTACACCGCTGAATGAAAGTCTTTTATTAAGTATAGCATTGAATTTGGAACATATTGGAAATTTACAAAACGCACTTTTATATTATCAAAAAATATTAAACATCAATAAAAGAAATTATGATGCTCTAATTCATATTGCTATTCTGTTTATAAAAAAAAGAAAATATGATAATGCATTAAAATATATAGAAAAAGCGAAAAGAATAAAACCAAATCAATACAAAACCGCCTATGCCTATTTTAAAATTTATGAAGGAAAATGCAATTTTAAAGAAGCAATCCCTTATGCAAAAGAAATGGTTTTATTAAATCCCGATAATTCTAACGGATATTACAACTGTGCAAGAACTTATTATCATTTGTATAATTATAAAACTTCACTTGAATATTGTGAAAAATACCTGAAATTTGAACCTGATAACACGGATATTTTGAGTTTAAGGGTTGAATGCCTTCAACAGCTCGGTATACTAAAAGATATTTCTCCTGTATTAGAAGAATTAATAAAAAAGTATCCCGACTCATATATATTAAAAAAGATTTATTCTTATGAAAAACTAAAAAATAAAAATTATGAAGAAGGTATGAAATATTATCCGTATATTGTTTCTATTGATGAAGTAAAAAAAGATACCGGACATGCAGCGGAAAAATTTTGCGAATATGCAAAAAAACAATGGCATAGAGAAAATGTATCGGATAAAACCGTGCTTGTTTATCAAGGTACATTCGGTGCAGGCGATTACTTAATGTTTTCAAGATATATCCCCGAAATAGAAAAAAAGGCAGGAAAAGTTATTATCGAAGCCAATGAAAACTTTTATGAGTTGTTTAAATATAATTTTAAAAATTCCGTTGTGATAAAAGAAACAAAAGAAGCAATCTCACCTGATGAGTACGATTACAGTGTTTCCGCCATGGAATTATTTTATGCCGCAAATATGGGGTTTGAAAACCTGCCATATCCGCAAGGCTGGCTTAATATCCCCGATGAAAAACTTAAAGAAGCCGAAAATACAGGAATATTTAAACACGACAAAATAAATGCAGGGATATTCTGGCGGGGCAGCGGCGGACTAATGGGCTATAGAAGTATAGATTTTGAAAATTATATTCCTCTGTTTAATCTTGAAAATTTTAGATTTATTTCGTTTGATATTGAACAAAAAGATGAAAAAACACTCGATTTATTTAATAAGTATGATATTGTTGATTGTTCAAAATATATAGAAAATTCGTTTGATACAGGTGCATTTTTGAAAAATCTTGATATTTTTATCACTGTCGATTCTTTTCCTCTGCATTTAGCAGGAAGTTTAGGTGTAAAAACATACTTGATTTTACCTGTTTTATCGGAATGGAGATGGTTTAATGATACAAAAAACACTCCGTGGTATAATTCCGTTAAGATTTTTAAACAAACTGAAACTAATGATATAAATATTGTAATACAAGAAATTAAAAATCAATTGAGTATAATAAAAAAAGCGGAATTTTAATAATTCCGCAAAAATAGCTACGTAAAATTTCTTTTTTTAATAGCGGGCAGATTGGTTAGTTTTCAGGTAAATTGTTGTGTCCGCTTTTTTAATAGCGGGCAGATTGGTTAGTTTTCAGGTAAATTGTTGTGTCCGCTTTTTTATAGCGGGCAAATTAGTTATGTTTTAGGTAGACTAATGTGTCAGTATTGCTCGCTAATCTTGCATTGGATTAATCTTTGATTGGATTTTAGGCAGTAGGGTAGACTTTAGTCTACCAAAATTTGCAATTTTATGACTCGGTAGCAGTAGGGTAGGCTTTAGCCTACCGAAATTTTAGGTTATTGTACAAGCCGGAATAAAATGCGGCATTTTTTCTTTCTCCTTCATTTTCTTTTCATATACTTTTTGAATTTTATCGGCACATCTGTAGCAGTATCGGCACTCTACAGCACATCTTGATGCACATAAATGCCCGTTTTTTATAAAGTGCTTTATATCAGGCAGATATTTTTTGTAATCTTTAATAGTTATTTCTTTTAATATGGGTACTTGCTGTAAATGATGAGAAAAAGATGATAATGGAAAATTTTCAATGTATTTTATATTATCAATTCCTTTTAAATACATAAAGAAAGCATCTAAATATCCTTGAAAATTTTTGTCATATCCGTCACGGCCCACAAGTTTAAATTTTTTTATTCCTATTTTTTTATATACGTCTATTTCCCACGGGAAAATTAAATTTCCTATAACGAGGCTTTGTATAGGATATTTTTCAATTACATTATGACAAAAAGAAGTTGCGTAACATCCTGATAGGCAAATATCATCATTTACCATTTTTTGCCGGTCAATATTAATATATTCATGCAGCATTCTGTTAGGACATCCTTGTAAACATCCTTCGTTTACCATTAGCTCAATTTCTGTTTTCGGATATCGTGTTATTAAATTTGAAAGAAATTTGAAATTTTTATTAATATCATGTGACGGTACTATCTGTTTAACTTCGGGATGAAATGCAATAAAATTTTGATACTCCCAAATGGTTTTGTATTCCAAACTTGTTGAAGCTAAAATATTAAAATCATAGTAGTGTTTACCTATGTAGCTCATTAACTGCCCCGATGCTACACGAAGTTTTTTTACCCCCATTTTCCTTAATTCGGTTAAAAGAAGTTCTAGTTTTTCTAATTGCTTACTAAAATCAGAATTTTCAGTATCTAAGGGTCTTGGACTATTTAAAAGATAAATAAAATCACAATCTTTATTAAGAGCATGTTCTATCAGTTTTTTCCAGTATTCCCAATTTGCGTTATCAAATGCAAAATTACGACTCTGTTCAAATCCCGTAAATACTTCGCATCCACGAGGTACGCAAGCATAAAGGCTTGTTATTTTACTTTTCTCAACCTGATTATTTATATCAAGCAATCTGTCTATA
>CAJONH010000234.1 GCA_905235825.1 Candidatus Gastranaerophilales bacterium | reverse complement strand
TTAATTAGATTTTTAAAATTTTCATTTACTTCGTTTAAGTTAATCAAATCAACTTTATATGGAAATGTCGAATTTTCAAACTCAAGCTGTAATTTTAATTTTGTATTAAAATCGAAATCAGGAGAATCAATAGCAATATCAACATCCGAATACTCGCTGTATTTTCCTTTTGCTCTGGAGCCGAATATGTAGACTTTTGCATTATCATCCAATGTTTTTTTTAATGTATTTTTAATAAATAAAATATATTTTTTATCTAATCCGAACATTATAAATTTTTCTCTTTTAATTTATTTAATAAGAAAACAGCTTCATCCTTAAACTTAGGAATAATAGTAATAACTTTTTTTGCGGTTTCTTCATCATAGGTATGAGATGTCATATTACGGTTTAGTCTGTATTCATTCCACACTTCCAAATTTGAAAACAATAATCCAAAACCATTTGCTGTTCTTATTATATCATTAAATGTCATACCGTTAATTTCATCAGCTGTAAGAGCTGTTTGTTTAAAAAAGCGTTTTAACATTTTTAAAGATAAAGAATATGTGTATCCAAATCTTTGTATTACAGCATCTCTTAAATCAATATCACCTTCAGTTTCAAATCTAATAATAATAGAGTTTAAACTATTTATAGATTTTTCAAATGATGTTAAATCAAGCATTTCCATAAAATCAATATATCAGTTTAGCTATCATTAGTCAATGATATGATATAATTAATGCATGATATAATAACTAAAAATTTAGAGAGAATATAATGATAAATAATAGCACGGATGAACAGGCATTACGACATAAAGTAAAAGAAGCCGCAAAGGAATATTATAAGGAAGTATACGGAAAAAAACGAACTTTAAATCATATACCGCCTTCGGGGAAAATGCTTGGAGAAGAAGAACTGTTAAATATGATAGATGCTTCTCTTGATATGTGGCTGACATCAGGTCGGTTTAACAGAGAATTTGAACGGAAATTTGCAAAATATTTAGGTGTTAAACATGCTCTTTCGGTAAATTCGGGTTCGAGTGCTAATTTACTTGCACTTTCCGCTTTAACGTCGCACAAACTCGGTGAAAAACGTCTAAAAAAAGGAGATGAAGTTATTTCTGTTGCGGCAGGTTTTCCCACCACAATTAACCCCATTTTACAAAACGGACTGATACCTGTTTTTGTTGATTGCGAAATAGGAACATATAATATTAATGCAGATTTAATTGAAGAAGCAATTTCTCCAAAAACAAAAGCTGTTTTTCTGGCTCATACGCTGGGTAACAGCTACGACCTTGATAAAATTATGAAGCTGGCGGAAAAATATAATCTTTGGGTTATAGAAGACAGCTGTGATGCTCTTGGCGGAGAATATAAAGGTCAAAAAATCGGTACAACAGGTCATATAGGAACATTTTCCTTCTATCCCGCTCATCATATAACAATGGGAGAAGGCGGTGCAGTTGTTACAAACGATAGTGAACTTTATAAAATAATCATGTCTTTTCGTGATTGGGGCAGAGATTGCTGCTGTCCTCCCGGAACAGACGGCATTTGCGGGAAAAGATTTTCTCAAAAATTCGGTAATCTGCCATTTGGCTATGACCATAAATATACTTATTCACATATCGGCTATAATTTAAAAATAACCGATTGGCAGGCTGCTTTGGGGTGTTCGCAAATTGATAAACTTGATAACTTTCTTAAAATTAGAGAACGTAATGCAAATTTATTAACCGAACAACTAAAAGATTATACGGACTATCTGATTTTACCGGTAATAAAAGAAGGAGTAAAACCATCCTGGTTCGGTTATTTGATTTCAGTTAAAGAAAATGCACCATTTACAAAACAACAATTGGTTGAATATTTGGAAAAAAACGAAATAGGAACAAGACAGCTTTTTGCAGGAAATATTTTAAGACAGCCTATGTTTACCGAAAATGATATTAATTTCAGGATTGCAAACGGCAATTTAATTAATTCTAAAAATTTAACGGAAAAAGATTACAAAAAACTGCCAAATACCGAATTTATAATGAACAATACTTTTTGGGTCGGAACATTCCCCGCACTCAGTGAAGAAAACATTTCAAAGATATCTGAAACAATCAGAGATTTTATATCATTAAAAACAAGGTAAATTTTGATGAATAAATTAAAAGCGGGAATTATCGGTACAGGAAATATAGGCTGTGATTTGTTAGTTAAAATACAAAACAGCTCTCTGCTTAATTGCACGTTATTTATGGGCAGAAATCTCGATTCAAAAGGGATGAGATTTGCAAATAGTTTAGGCGTAAAAGTTTCTGATAAATCTATAAATGCTCTCATTGAAAATCCTGATTTATGCGACATTGTATTTGATGCAACAACCGCTTCTTCTCATATTTTACATGCTCCCATATTAAAAAATTTGGGTAAATTTGCAATAGATTTAACACCGTCATTAATTGGTAAAATGTGTGTTCCTATTGTTAACGGAGAAGAATGTATAAATGAAAATAATGTAAATATGATAACTTGCGGCGGACAGGCTACTGTTCCTTTAGTTAATGCTGTCAGTAATATTTTAGATGATGTTGATTATATTGAAATAGCTGCAAGCATATCATCTAATTCGGCAGGGCCCGGAACAAGAGCTAATATTGATGAATTCACTCAAACAACAAAGATGGCACTTGAAAAATTTTCAAAAACAAAAAATGCTAAAGCAATAATAATTCTAAATCCGGCAGAACCGCCAATAATAATGCATAATACCATTTACATTAAAAGTTCAGATTACAATATAGAAAAAATAAAAAAAGCAGTTTATGATATTGAAGAAAAAATGCAAAGTTATATAAAAGGCTATAAAATTATAAATGAACCGGTAATTCAAAATGATACACTGGTTATAATGGTACAAGTCGAAGGAAATGGAGATTATTTGCCAAAATATAGCGGTAATTTGGATATTATTACTTCTTCCGCAGTAAAAATGGCAGAAATGTTTGCATTAAGGAGGCAAGGATGCTTGATAAAATAAAAATCTTTGATGCAACACTTCGTGACGGTTCTCACGCATTAAAACATCAACTGGAACTTTTTACTATAGAAGAATATTGCAAAAGTGTCGATAATACAGGACTTGATTGTGTTGTTGTCGGTCACGGAAACGGACTTGGTGCAAGTTCTATTCAAATTGGAATGTCTAAATATCCCGAGCAAGAAATGCTTAAAACAGCAAGAAAAAATTTAATTAATACAAAGCTGGGAATTTATATGATACCGGGGTTTGGAACAATAAAAGATAATCTTATTCCTGCTATTGATATTGGTGTTGATATTTTTAAAATCGGTACACATTGTACAGAAGCCGATGTAATGAAAGAACATATAGAATTTTTAAAATCAAACGGAAAAGAAACCTATGGTGTTTTAATGTCTACTCACATGGCAAGCAATGAAAGGCTTTTGGAAGAAGCAAAAAAAGTCGAATCCTATGGAGCAGACGGAATAATATTTATGGATTCCGCCGGTGCACTGTTACCTGATAAAGTTAAAGATTTTATAACACTTGTAAGAAAAAATACAAAATTCCATATAGGTTATCACGGACATAATAATCTTGGTTTGTCTATCAGTAACACTCTTATTGCCTTAGAAAACGGTGCAGACATAATTGACGGTACATTAATGGGGTTTGGTGCAGGAGCAGGAAATTGTCAGTTAGAAGCAATTATTGCAATTTTACAAAAAATGGGAAAACTTGAAAATGTCAATTTGTATCAATTAATGGATACAGCGGAAGAAATAATTGAAAAAGAGTTTAAATATCAAAACGGAATTAAAGAACTGACTATTATATCAGGCATGTCGGGTGTATTTAGTGCATTTAAAGAAAAAGTTAAGAATGCGGCAGCAATATATAATGTTGACCCCAGAGATATTTTTATGGAACTCGGGAAACTTAAAGTTGTAGGCGGACAAGAAGATATGATTATTGATGTAGCAATGAATTTAGCTCAAAAAAATAAAAAAGATGCTACAAGTTATATTGTTGAATCATTGTTGTAAGGAGAAAAGGATGATAGTTTCTGATTATATTTTTGATTTTTTAATAAAAAAAGGAGTAGATACAGCGTTCGTAGTCACAGGCGGTCAAGCTATGTGGTTAAATGATGCTTTAGCAAGACGACCTCAAATAAAACCGATATTTGCACACCACGAACAAACTTGCGGAATGAGTGCCGATGCTTATTCAAGAATTACAAATAAACTTGGTGTTGCAGTTGTAACAGCAGGCCCCGGAAGTATAAATGTTGTAAACGGACTTGTCGGCGGCTGGTGTGATTCAGCACCTATGATGATAATATCAGGTCAATCTGCTCTAAATTGCGTTAAATATCAAGAAGAAAGCGGAATAAGACAATATGGAATACAAGGCATATTTATAAAACCATTTGTTGAAAAAGCTACTAAATTTTTTGTTACGGTTGATGACCCTTCTAAAATTCAATATTATATGGAAAAAGCATATCATTTAGCAATGACAGGAAGAAAAGGACCTGTTTGGATTGATGTTCCTTTAGATGTTCAAAGAATGGAAGTTCCTGAAAAACTTTTGTATTCTTATAATCCTGATGAAGATGATAAAATAATAAATCTATCTGAGAGAAAGAATAATGTTTCAAAAGTAATTGAAATGTTAAAACAATCAAAACGACCATTAGTTGTTGCAGGTCAAGGTATAGCCGGTGCTAATGCACAAAATCTTCTTTTAAAATTTATAGAAAAACATCAAATTCCTATTATAACTACAAGATTAGGAATAGATTTAATAAATTCAGATAATCCTTTATATATAGGACGTCCCGGAAATTACGGTGAAAGAAGTGCTAATATATCTGTTCAAAATGCAGATTTACTTCTTGTTATTGGAAGCAGGCTCTCTACTGCTTCTATCGGGCATGATTCAAAACAATTCGGTAAAAATGCGAAAAAAATAGTAGTTGATATTGATGAAAAAGAACTTAATAAGCCTATTTTTAATATTGATTTAAAAATAAATGATGATGCAAAACTATTTTTACAAGAACTTTTGAATGAAAATTTTGAAATACCGGAGCATAAAAGTTGGAACGAACATTGCCTGATGTTAAAAAAGAAATACCCTGTTGTTACAGAAGAATACAAAAAAGCTGAAGAAATAAACAGTTATTATTTTACCGACAGATTATGTCATTATGCCGATAAAGATACAATGATAGTAGTTGATACAGGCTCTTGTTTTCATGTTGCATGCCAGAGCTGGAAAATAAAACTCGGACAGAGATTTCTAACTACGGGAGGATTATCCTCTATGGGCTGGTGGGTTGCAGGTATTGGTGCTTGTATTGCAAATGGCAGAAAAAATACGGTTGTTATAACAGGCGACGGAAGTTTGCAAATGAATATACAGGATTTTGCCTGCATAAAACAAAATAATTTACCTGTAAAAGTTTTTATATATGATAATGAAGGCTATTTATTAATAAGACAAACGCAAAAGAATTTTATGGAAGGACGATTATTCGGAGAAAGCAAAGAAACAGGTGTATGGTGTCCTGACGCCATGAAAATAGCAAATGCTTATGAAATAAAGGGCGTTGAAATAAAATCAAAAGATGAAATCGATGAAAAAATTCAAGAGGTATTAAATTACGATGGACCTGTAATATGCAGCGTCAAAATGCCAAGGTGGCAATTAATTGTACCGAGAGTTTCATCAGAGAAAAAGCCTGACGGAACACTTGTTTCAAGAAATTTTGAAGATATGTTCCCATTTTTAAGTGATGAAGAAATGAAAAAGAATATGATTGAAAATCAATAAATATATAACTAAGGAAATTATAACTTCGACATTTCCGTTAAAAAGTTCTTTATCTTATCAAAGGCAGGATTTTTTATATCAAATAGTCCTGCTTCAAAGGCATTGCCTATCATGCGATATACTCTGTCCTTTGCAGCTATAGAAATATAGGATTGGACTATTCTTTTTTCTTTATGATTTAATTCCGAGTTTATACTTTCAATAAATTCTTTTGACTTTTCATACAAAGCGAAATCCGACGGTGCCTGAAGACAGAGCGTTTCAATCATACCGCAAGAAATACAATCAGGCATAATGTAAATACCTACAGGAATTTTACAGTGAGTAAACTCTGCACATTTTTTAGGTATATCAAAGGAAATTCCATTTATATCTAATGTATTTAATTTTCGAATAAAAGAACAGATTTTTTGAAAAGTAGAAATTGAACCTTTTTCATCTGCATCAAGAACAATACCTAGAGCCTTAAGCTCTATTTTACGGGATTTTGAGGTTTTAAGAGATACAGATAGTCTGTTTATAGCATCTTTATCTTTTAATTTATCTTTTCCGCCAATACATATTGTTTGAATACTGTTTATTTGTAAACTTTTTAATAAAAAATCTACTATTTTTGAATCATCATCACCTTCAACAATAATTAATTTATCTTTGTTTATTGTGACAGAATTATTCATATTATACTTATCTCATTTCTAAATTGTTTTCAATAGCTGCCTTTAACTCACCTGAA
Organism: Candidatus Gastranaerophilales bacterium; assembly: GCA_905235825.1. GTDB lineage: Bacteria > Cyanobacteriota > Vampirovibrionia > Gastranaerophilales > Gastranaerophilaceae > Avigastranaerophilus. The sequence goes on along the minus strand of CAJONH010000234.1, from coordinate 3,058 downwards.
CTGTACTTTATATATTTAACATCATTTTTATCACGTTCAAGCCTGTAATAGGAATCAAAATCATCTTTTAATTTTAATTTCTCAAAAACATACATATAACTTTCAATACATTCTTTTGAATGTGTTGAAATAAAAACTTGAACATTAAATTCTTTTGATGCTTTAATCAGAGTTTCCCATACAGAATTTAAAACTGAATAATGAAAACCTGTTTCAATTTCATCAATTAACAAAATACCATTTCTGGTTGAATATAAGGCGATTAAAATCATAAAAAGTTTTTTTATTCCATCACCAAGAGCTCCAAAAGACAACATTTTATCATATCCTAAATCAACTTTTAATGAATCGTTTCTGGATAGCGTAATATTTTCCAACTCAGGAGCAATGGTTTCTCTCAGGACTTTTATTATAGAATATTCCTCTTTATTAGTTTGCATTTCATCAAAATGTTTAATACAATCAAAATAATATATATTGTTCAAACTATTTAATTTTGTATCTGAAATATATAAATTTTGATATTTTGAACCATACATAAATGTATCTAAAAATAAATCTGTTTTATTCGTATCAGAATTATAAAATAAATGTAAATTTTCTTGTTTTGTTGTTATATTTTCCGGTTTCCCATTATTTATAAAAATTTGTTCTTCTTTACTTACTTCTTCTTCAAATAATACTTTTAAAGTTAGATTTTCATTTGAAGTCGAAATTTCAATTGCAGATTCTGTATTCAAATTATGAAAAAAACTGGCAAAAGAATCTTTTGTGTAACCGTAAAATCTATTTATACTGTTTGCACATACAGGATTGTACAATAACCCGATTGCTTCTAACAAAGAAGATTTTCCGGAATTATTCTGACCCGTAATAATATTTATTTGCTTAAAATCTTTTATTTCAAAGTCACTAAATCCCTTGAAATTTTTTACTTTAATGTTATTTATCATTTAAAAATCCGTTCCAAAATATATTATATTTATATCATATAAATTGCAATTTTTACAATAGTAATATAAATTAACTATTTAAATTTTTCATGTTATAGTTTTAACAATTTTTGAAAGATTTTATAAAAAAGGTACAAAATAATTTGACAATGAAAGCAATTTTAATAACAGGTTCAGGTGGTTTTATAGGTAGTAATTTAAAAGAATATTTTACAAATAAGTATCAACTTTTAACACCGAGAAGTTTTGAACTTAATTTAATTAATACGAATGCGGTTAAAAAATATTTTGAAAAAAATAATATTGATTTTATAATACATTGCGGTTCAACAGGCGGATACAGAGGTATAAACGATAAAGATACAACAATAAAAGATAATCTATCAATGGTTGAAAATATTCTCAAATATAAAGCTGAAAATACAAGAGTTATCTTATTTGGCTCAGGTGCAATGTACGACAGAAAAAGGAATTTACACAAGGTAAAAGAAACTGAGATAGGGAAATTTATTCCGACAGAGCTATACGGCAAATCAAAAATGCTTATAGCTGAAAAAATCAACAACAGAGATGATGTTTTATGTTTAAATATTTTCGGCTGCTATGGAAAATACGAAAAAGAGAACCGTTTTCCCTCTTATGCAATTATGAAAAACTTAAAACACGAAAAAATAGAAATTAATCAAAATGTTGTTTTTGATTATTTATATATTGATGATTTATCTAAAATTATTGAATATTTTATAGAACATAAACCAAAGCACAACATATTAAATGTAACTCCGACACAAAGTATCAGTTTAAAAGAAATTGCTGAAATTGTTAATGAAATATCAGATTTTAAAAGCGAAATTATTATTAAAAATCCTGTTATGAATTTTGAATATACGGGGGATAATACACTAATTTTATCAGAACTTGACAACTTTACTTTTACGGGATATAAAAAGGGAATTGAGAGTTTATATAAGTTTATAAAAAACAATGACGAATACGTTAATACAATTATGCAATAAATATAATATCAATTGGCAGTTTATTAAGTTTCTGTTTGTAGGCGGCATTAATACATTATTTGGCTACAGCGTTTTTTCATTATGTACATTTTTTAATCTGCATTATACTTTATCAACATTGACTGCAACAATTTTAGGCATATTATTTAACTTTAAAACCACGGGATGTATAGTTTTTAAAAACAACAATAATAATTTAATTTTTAAATTTTTATTGGTATATGGTTTTGTATACCTGCTAACAATCGGCATTTTAAAACTTTTCACTATAATTGGATTAAATAATATGTACATCAATTATGCAATTTTATTGTTGCCAAATGCTGTTTTATCTTTTCTTCTAATGAAAAAATTTGTTTTTAAATAAGATTATGTTTATGTTAATATATTTCCGTTTAAAAAGGAGTGTATATGAAAAAACTTCTAATTAATAATTGGGGATATGTTTTTGTTTTTGCATTTATACTATTGTGTCTGATTTACGTTTGTTTTATGAAGGAAAATCTTGTAATTCCGATACACGATATGCTTGATAATGCTATACCTGTGTCAAAAATGGTTCATGATAAAAATATATACTGGACGATTAATTCCTCAATTCCTTTCTTGGGCGGAATTGACAGATTATATGTTTTACCTCACTTTTTGGCTTATAATATACTTTCTGATATATTTCCCGTGTTTTATGCACTGATTTTTTCTTTATTCCTTAAAATAGTATTATGCGTTTGGGGATTTACATTCCTGTTTAAAATAATTGATAAAAATTTTGAAGATAATAAAAATATAATTGCATTGTCAGGATTTTTATACGGGCTTACCCCCGTAATTTCTGCTTGTTCTTTATCTTTCGCAATGCTTCCTTTTCTTTTGGCTTTTTTAATTAAATTTTATAAAAATTCAAAAAAAAGATATCTTTTATTTTTCCTAATTTATCCAATGTTTTCTGATTTACAATTTTTCGGAATTTTCATATTAGGATACTTGTTCTTATTTATTTTAATTGATTACATAATTACAAAAAAATTCAAAATCAAAATGTTATTGCCTTTATTAATTATGTTTTTGGGGTATTTAATTTCTAATTTC
>CAJONH010000233.1 GCA_905235825.1 Candidatus Gastranaerophilales bacterium | reverse complement strand
GTTTAATGACGTTTCAACTTACTTTGACCAAATAGATTTTGATAAACTGCCAAATTCCTTTGTAATCAAGTGTAATCATGGATGCAAGTGGCATTTTATAATAAAAAATAAAGAAGAATTTTTAAAAAACAAACGATTGTTTGAAATAACAAAATATAAAATAACAAACTGGCTGGAGCAAGATTACAGTTTTTGGGGCGGGTTTGAAATGCAATACAGAGTCAAATCTGCTGACCGTCATTGCGGGCAGGTTGACTTCAATTTAGAACCTGCGTGTCAATCTGCGGCTGAAAAGTATAATCAACCTGATTGCCACGTCACCCAAAATGCTGTTGTTCCTCGTAATGACAAATATATAGAACCTAAAATATTAATTGAACCTTTTATACCTGAAAAAAGACTTATTGAAGTATATTGTTTTGGCAGTATACCTAAAATTTTTGCAGATGTTCATCTTACTAAGGAAGTTCACATTTGTACTTATAACGAAGATTTTTCTTATTCGGATTTAATATTAAAGCCGGGTGATAAGCTGTTAATGCAAAAAATTTTCCCTGATGAACCATTAAAAAAAGCTGTTGAATTAAGTGGAGAATTGTCAAAAGATTTTAAATTTGTACGTGTAGATTGGATGATTTATGAGAATAGATTATATTTTGAAGAATTAACATTTACGCCATATAGCGGGTTTACAGGATTTAATAAAAATTGGAATTTTAAAATCGGTAATTTGATTAACTTGCAATGAGTTAAAAGCGGATACAAAGGTATCCTTTGAATTTTTGAAAATCACGTTAGATATTAAATAGGAGTAGATGATAACATGAATTTTTACGAAATTGAAAATTTAAGTGAGGAAGTTTTAATCGGGTTATATGATGATATTTTAGAATATAACGATAATTCCCAACTGGCAGGATGTTGTTGCAGCAATGGGGATAAGTTTGCTATTTGGTCTGCATATACTTACGGATGGAGTAAAACTGATGGTGAAGGTTTTCGTGCTTGGTGCATCAGTGTGTGCCAGAGTGATCATAATAGCACTTGTCAGAGTTGGGGAGGTCCTAATGGTAATTATTCATATTGTGGTTTGCCTTGTTAAACTTTTGATTAATCTGCAGAGTAAGCCAATCTACAGCTATGTACGGGAATTCATATTACGGTACAAATGTTTGCGGATGCGAAATGGCATATAGTACGTATTGGACATATATGAGTTATTAATTTATATTTACGTAGATAAGCCGGAAATTAATTCCGGCATTTTTTTACGTTATTTCTTCCGGCAGGTAAAAGTCTGCATTAGAAAGTTTTTTCCTTATTTCAGAATAAACTGTTTCACATTTTGTGATATTTTGATATTCTCTTACAATACTGATAATATCATCAATACTTAATTTTATACTTCTTCTTCCTTTTGAATTTTCAATAATTTTTGCCATATTAATACCTCCAATCAGGTATGTCGGAGTGTATTAAAAATACTTTAAACAAATACTCCGCATGTATTAAAAATAATCTTTCAGATTATATACAACTGTCTTATTTATATCCGAAATGATTAATGATAGATGTAAATTGAGAAGATTAATGAGGATATTGTCATGAATAAAACGATTATTAAAGCACCCGTTATAACAATGAATAAATTTGAAGATTTGTTTATAGAAATGACTTCACAAAATTGTAATTTGCATTGCAAACATTGTTTTAAAGAATTTAAAGACAAAAAAGTCAAAGACTTTATATCAATAGAAAAGATAAAACAATCACTCGGCATGTTAAATAAGAATGAGCTGCAATACATACATTTAACGGGAGCCGAACCCATGCTTCATCACGATTTCAATCAAATTTTAAGACTTTGTCTTAAATATTGTTCTGTGGTAATTCATACAAATGCATCTAATATAAACGATAAAAAAGCAAGATTTCTTCGTAAAGTAGAGGAGGAAAATTCTGTCGGCAATGAAATAGTATTTATTATAAGTATTGACCATTATGATGAAAAAACAAATGATGAATTAAGGGGCAGAGGTTCATTCCGAAAAGCCGTACATGCAATTCAAAGTCTTATAAAATACGATTTTAATCCTATTATATCCGTAGTTAATTATTGGAAACTCAATGAAAATGAGTTGAAATCAAATTTTAAAATGCTTTTTCAATCAATAAATTTTGAAACGAGTGATATTAATTTAAAAATAATTCCCTATATGGAAAAAAATAAATTTTGCGAAATTCCCGAAAATATTGAAAATATTAAAACAGAATGTTCAAGAGGCAGAACTCTTACCATAAACGGAATATTTACCTGTCCCCTGCTTGCTAATGATAACAGAGGCAGGTGCGGAAATGATTTTAATGATTATTCACGAAAAAATTATCTTGAAACAAGCTATTGTTCTCAGTGTATAAACAGCTCAAATACTATGTTTTGCATTGAAATGTAACGAATTGTTAATATAATTGTTACATTTTGTCATGAAATTGATGGAAAAATTTTTGATATATATAAGGGGAATACTATAAGGGAAATTTAAAATGGGTTATGCATTATTCTCGCAGAGAAAACAGGTGCTTGATGCTGAACTTACCTGTGCACAGTTACAACAGACGCAAAGATCTAATGAGCAATTTCAACTGGCAACGGAACAAGCGGGTTTAAAACAGCAGTTAAGTTCTTTGGCAGCAGGTCAGGCAGGTGAATTAGCTTCATTGTATGAGGAGTTGTCAAATACTACTGATTCCGATCAACGACTCACAATAAATGATAAAATAAAGCAAAAAGAACAGGATTTTAAAAAATCCACAGATGATATTAACAGGCAATGTTATGAAGTATCAATCAAAGAACAAGCAATTGAAATGGAAGTAAAAAGGCTTGATACGGTTGTTACAACATTAAAAGACCAGTTAGATGCCGTACAACAGGCGGAAGGTCAGGGAATACAAAATGCAATACCAAAATTCGGCGGTATAAGTTAATAAACATCTAATCTGGTTTCGCACTCTGCCGCCGTGTCATCCCCGCCGGCAAAGTGCTCACTTTTTAAAGTCACCACTCCCAAATTTCGTTC
>CAJONH010000232.1 GCA_905235825.1 Candidatus Gastranaerophilales bacterium | reverse complement strand
TATACTTGCTTTATTATTTGCAATTTCTTGCTATTCCTGTTCACTGCCTGCCGCATCAAATAAATCATCCGTCTTAATTTCTTCCGGCTTAACATCGGAAACAGTTGCAACTATATCTTCCTGAGCGTTACCGTTTTCATCAGTTACAGTTATTTCACCGTTATCATTAAATCCGATACTAACTGTATCTGCTGTTTTATCAGAACTTTCATCGAAGAATGAACTGCTTAAATCTACCTGTAAATCATTATTGTTTACTTCAACCGAAGGTGCCGGTGCAGCGTTTTCTATTTTGTTTGAATTTCCGCCTGAAACTAATTTTATTATTAAAAATAGTCCTATTATTGCCAAAATAATTATTAAAAACAATAAAATTGCCATTTGTTTTTTCTTATCAGATGACGAATTTACGGTTTCATTATCCTCCGAATCATATTCTTCATTAGAATCTAATTCATCAGAATAATCGGCATCTTCGTATGAAGTTTGTCTTTCGGTTTCTTCCGAATAATTTTCATTTTCCCAGTTATTATCGTTTTCGTTTGCCATATTTCTCACTCTTATTCCGAAAATCTTTCAATTCTATTCTACACTTATTTTCCAAATTGGGCAATTAAAATTTTAAGATTGCAACAATTTAATTTTATCTTTACCTATGAACAGTTTACTTTTATTTTGTTTATTATACCTCAATCATATAGATTAATTTTTGTTAAGTTTTATATATGTATATATGTAAAATTAATATACTACATAAATAGAATTGAAAATGTCACAGAGAAACAAAAAAGGCGGCACCCAGATTCGAACTGGGGATAAAGGCTTTGCAGGCCTCTGCCTTACCACTTGGCCATGCCGCCATACAAATAATTAATGAGCGGAAGACGGGACTCGGACCCGCGACATTCTGCTTGGAAGGCAGACGCTCTACCAACTGAGCTACTTCCGCATTTGAAATCTCTTTAGGATATTTTATCCTCTTACAATTTCTCTCCTTCTTATACTACACAAAAAATATTTATTTAGCAACTTTTATTTTTATTTATTTTTATTTTATTTTACAATTTATACAGCTATCTTATTCCTTCCAGAATTTGTGTTGTTTTAAAGCGTTTAGGCGAATAATATTCTATATAATTTTTCAAAAGATTTATACATATATCGCAAACTTTTTCTGTCGCTAAATCATCATAGCGTGTATGTGTATTAAAGTCTTCTCTTAACAGTGTATTTAAAAATTCTCTTATTTTATTGTGAACTTTTATTTTTTTTACTATATTTTCGCTGCAATGGGGACAAATTATTCCGCCATGTTCAATTGAAAAATAAAATTCTTCATTTGCTGATTTCAAGCATTTTACGCAAGTAGAAAGCTCCGGTAAATATCCTGTTATATTCATTATTTTTAATTGAAAACGAAGTACGAACAACATTACCTGTTCTTTTGTTTCAGCTGATGAAATACTATCTAAAAACGTATAGAAAAGCGAATATATTTCTTCTGAATTAGGATCATTCTCCGTTCCGAAATTTGTAACTATTTCGCAACAATACATAGCATAAAACAATTTATTTATGTCATTTCTCAGATTAAAAAATGTATTTAGAGCTTCTGCCTGACAGATTGTATCAATGTTTCTTCCTTTGTTTAACATCATCTTATTTGCGACTAATAAATCCATTCTGCCGCCAAGTTTGCTGTTTGTTTTTTTTATACCCTTCGCAATTCCTTTAATAAGTCCCTTTTCTTTTGAATACATTAATATAATCTTATCTGCTTCACTTATGCTGTAAGATTTTAAATTTATGGCATTGGTGGTAAATTGCTCTTTCATAAATTAGTTTCCGTAGAAACCCTGACTTCCCGTGTATGAGCCTCTCATTAAATTTCTAAGTTCATTCTGATCATCCGAATATTCAAGAGCGGTTTCCTGCGTAATTTTGCCCTCATTATACAAATTGAGCAGAGAATTATTAAAAGTAATCATACCGTTATAAGAACCTTTGGAAACAAGTTTATAGATTTCTTCAAGTTCATCTTTTATAAAGAAATCTTTAATGGTAGATGTTGTTTGTAAAACTTCTACGGCACATACTCGACCGTTATTTTCAGCATTTGGCAGAAGCCTTTGAGATATAGAACCTCTATATACTTCTGCAAATTGCTGCCTTACCGCATCTCTTTCCGCAGGAGGGAAAAATCCGAGTATTCTGTGAAATGTTTGTATAGCATTAAATGTATGCAGTGTTGATAATACAAGATGTCCTGTTTCTGCCGCATGAAGGGCATTTTTTACTGTTTCCATATCTCTTATTTCACCCACAAGTATAATATCAGGATCTTGCCTGAGTGCGTATTTTAAACCATCAACAAAGTTTGGAGTATCTACTCCGACCTGTCTTTGCGTGAATATGGATTTTTTACTTGTATATATATATTCAATAGGATCTTCTATTGTTATTATATGTTTTTTTTTGGTTTGGTTTATATAATCTAAAATACTGGCAATTGTAGTTGATTTTCCGCTTCCTGTTACACCTGTCACAAGAATAATACCATTTTCCAGCTTTGTAAAATCTTCAATATTAGATGGCAACCCCAATTTTTCAAATGAAGGTATTTCCGACGGGATAATTCTTATTGTCATTGAATGTCTGCCAAATGCCATTGCAACATTAACTCTGTAACGTGAAACACCTCTGATTTCATAGGGAAAATCAGCATCCTGCGAACTGAATATTTTTTCCCTCAGTGCGGCAGGTGCCATTCTTGCAACCGATTCCATCATTTCATCTTCTGTTATCGGAGGAAGTTTTGACTTCATTATTTTTCCGTTAATACGAAATGCGGGAACTTCGCCTACGTGCAAATGTACATCTGAAGTACCAAGTTCTGCCGCTTTTTTTAATAAAGAATCTATTGTATATTCTGCCATTTTAACACCTGTTTTTAACTTTCCACTGAAGCAAATCCGTCCTCCAATGCTTGTATATTACTTTCAAGCATTTGTGCTTTTTTGCCCGTGAGTTTTTCTTTCATAATTGAGATTATACTTTCTTTTGTGACAATTGGAAAGGTTTTAATAAATGCTCCTAATGAAACTATATTTGCGGCTTTTTCGTGTCCTGTTTTATGTGCAATATCCGTAATTGGAATAAATTTGTATGTTATATCATCTCTTGACGGTGCTGATTTTACAAGTGAAGAATTTACAATCATAATACCGCCCGATTTTATTTTACTTTCAAATCTCTCAAACGAAGGAGAATTTAAAGCTATTACGTTTGCGGGTTTATCAACAAATGCACAGGCTACTTCATCATCAGACATACAAACAGTACAATTTACTGTTCCGCCTCTCATTTCAGCTCCGTATGCAGGCGACCAAGTTACGTTTAATCCTTCTTCCATACAGGCATTTGCAAACAACTGACCTATAAATAATACTCCCTGCCCGCCAAAGCCTGATATTAATACATTAGAATCCATTATTTTGCCTCACTGACCTTATCTTTGTATATCCCCGGCTTAAATACGTCCGACATTTCTCCTCTAACTCGTTCGTGTGCTTGCTGCGGAGTCATTTTCCAATTTGTCGGGCAAGTTGCAAGTATTTCAACAAATCCTGTACCGAGTCCTTTTATTTGTGCTTCAAATGCTTTTTTTATACATTTTTTTGCATTCACAACCGCTTGCGGACTATCCAAAGTAACTCTTGCAACATAAGCCGTGCCTTCAATTTCTTTTAACAGTTCCGAAATTTTAATCGGATAACCGTTTATATCCGCCCGTCTTCCTTGAGTTGTCGTTGTTGTTACTTGTCCTAAAAGTGTGGTAGGACCTGCCTGACCGCCTGTCATACCGTATGTTGTATTATTTATACAGATAGCTGTTACTTTTTCTCCTCTTGTCATGGCATGAATAGTTTCTGCTATGCCTATTGAAGCTAAATCCCCGTCACCTTGATACGTAAATACTATTTTATCAGGTTTTGAACGTTTAACTCCCGTTGCAACAGCCATCGAACGTCCGTGCTGTGCTTCTACTATATCTACATTAAAAAAGTCATAAGAAAAAACACTGCATCCGACAGATGCTATACCTATTGTGTTTTCTCTGACACCGAGTTCATCCAATACTTCCGCAACCAATCTTACAGCAACTCCGTGATCGCATCCGGGGCAGAAGGTTATTTTAAAATCATCTCTGATTGAATCGGGTTTTTTATATACAAGCTGTTCCATATTTCTTCTCTGTTATTTCTCTGTAACAATTTTCTATTTGTTTGTAAATTTCTTCAACGGTCATCATAACCCCGGCAGGTCTTCCGTAAAATTTCACGGGGATTTTAACTTTACCTGCAATACTTGCTTTTATATCCTGAAGCATTTGACCGCAATTAAGTTCTATATCCAAAATGACTTCTGCTTTTTCGGCAATTTCCGCAACTGTTTCTTCGGGGAACGGATTTAACAAAATCGGTCTGAACAAACCTACTTTTAATCCGTTCTTACGAGCGAGTTTCACTGCTGCTTTTGCTATTCTTGCGATGCTGCCAAAAGCTGTAATAATAAGTTTTGCACCTTCCGTTTCATATTTTTCAAAAATATTTTCATTTTCAAGAATTTTATTATATTTTTCAAAAATTTTTTCAACACGCTGTCTTAGTGTTTCCTGTTCTCTTTCTATTGATGCAATGTGTCGTGCTTCACGATTTTTAGCACCGTCTAATGCCCAGCCGGACTGGTCAATTTCTTCGTAAGGATACTCTCCTATTACGGCAGGCTCCATCATTTGCCCGAGCATTCCGTCAGCTAAAAGGCATACAGGTGTTCTGTACTTTTGTGATACATAGAAACATTTATATGTTAAATCTATACACTCCTGTACGCTTGAAGGAGCAAAAGTAATAATTTTATAATCGCCGTTGCCGCCGCCTTTTGTTGTTTGAAAATAATCGCCCTGCGACGGATAAATATATCCCAGCCCCGGTCCTGCTCTCATAACGCTTACAAGTACACAGGGAATTTCATCTCCTGCTATAAATGACAAACCTTCCTGCATAAGTGCTACCGCACATGAGGAGGATGAAGTCATAGCCTTTACCCCTGTTGAACCTGCACCTAAAAGCATGCTTATTGCTGCAACTTCACTTTCTGCCGAAACATAAGCCCTTCCGAGTTTTGGCATTTCACTGCTTAAATATTCTCCTATTTCACTCTGCGGAGTAATCGGATAAGCAAAATAACTTTGGCATCCGGCTTCTACTGCTGCTTTTGCGATTGCATAGTTACCCTTTAATAATTCTTTTTTTCTCATCTGTAAACCTTTTCAATTGCCATGTCGGGGCATACTCTTGCACAAATTGCACATCCTGCACATTTTTTATCTGCATTAAACTTAGCAGGATAATAGCCGAGAGCATTAACTTTTTCATCGGCTTCTAAAACCTTATTTGGGCAGGAGTCTACACATATATAACATGCTTTACATCTGTCCCTGTTTAAAACAATTCTACCCATGCGAATGTATCCGTCTTAATATTACTTTCTTTATGTTACTACTTAAATATTATTTTTACCACTACTTTACAGAACTATATTAAAAAATAATATAAAATTAATTATTTCTATTTTAGTATATTGCATTTTCTCAATTATTATTTATAATAAAAATAAATTTATTGAGATTTCTCAATAAGACATGAAGTGAAAATTTAATTCTATATTTACGTAGTTTTGCAGGCATATAAATTCTGCCTGCTTTTTTTACAAATGTTCAAGTTGTTATGGATATTATCAACTTAAAATAAAATTCTGATATTATCTAAATATTTATTTTGAAGAAATTTTACAAACTTGAGAGTGACTATCATTCACAATAATTGTTCCTCCTAAATCTTGACAATTTCGTTCATTATCTGAATATAGACGAGAATTATTATCGGTAACATACCAATCAGAATATACACCTCGACCACAAAGACGACACACAGTATAACTATAGGCAGAATTGGAACAAGTATAATTATTTCCGTATTCAACATAATTAGTACTACGATATCCTGCCTGCATTGTACAACCGTGCTCATACTGATAACCTGTAATTCCGTTGTGGCATTTAATTTCTAATGTACAAGCAGCTTTTAATTTTGAACCATTTTCTATCGCATAATCGTATAATTCTAAAATATCATCTTCCGATAAATTTTCTACTTCATCATAGTTCATTTTTTTCTCCTAATTTAATATAATTGCCTAATTTAATTGAATAATCTGAATTTTGAAAATATATCATGCCTGAATAGGGCGTAAATGTCAGTTCTTCAAAATACAATTTATTTTTATATATCATCCAATCCACACGTACAAAACTGAAATCTTTTGATAACTTTTTTGATAAATCGTACGATTGTTTTAATAAATTATCGGCTTCAATTTTTATATTTTCCTCTGTAAAATCAAAAATATTATCCATTGGAGTCAATTTTTCATTCCATATATTGATTGTATTATTT
>CAJONH010000231.1 GCA_905235825.1 Candidatus Gastranaerophilales bacterium | reverse complement strand
CTTATCGCCATACTCCATAGTATCCGTATCAAGAACAAGAAATTCAACAAAATCATCTCCAACGTACGTAATTTTGCCAAATTCCGCAGCAGTTGCCCATCTCATAAAAACAACCGCTTGTTCAAATAATTTTAATTTTTGAATCATCCTCATACTTATATAATATGATTTATTTTAGGAATGTCAATTTTAAATTAAAAAGTGTAAATAATTATGAAGAGCCCAAAACCAAAAAGTATTTGTAAATTTTTTTGTTCCTGTTAAAATATTTGTATAAGATCAAATATAATGAATAGAATGTCCTCGTCGGACATTCTATTAGTAATAAAGAATTTAACCGAGAAAGGCTAAACAAATGGGAATCAAAGGAAAAAATGACAAAATGGTTGTTCTTGCTTGCGAAGATTGCAAAGAAAGAAACTATACAACTACAAAAAACAAAAAAACCAACAAAGAAAGAATGGAACTAAAAAAATATTGTCCTACTTGTAAACAACACACTGTTCACAAGGAAACAAAATAACAAAGCTTAACTAAGTTGCGTCCTTAGTTCAGTTGGTAGAACGTCGGTCTCCAAAACCGGATGTCGAGGGTTCGAGTCCTTCAGGGCGCGGATTATAAAAAGGATAATAAATGGAAAAAATTATAACATACTTTAAAGGAGTAAAAGCAGAATGGGGAAAAATAACCTGGCCCGACAGAAATCAGGTATTTGCTCAAACCGTTATTGTAATTCTCGTAGTATTTGCATTTACGGTAATTACTTTCGGGCTTGATATCATCTTTAAAGGTATGATACAAGTATTTTGTGAAGCAATGAAGCATATCGGTTTAATGCATTAAAATAAGAATAGGAATTATTTAATAATGGCACAAGAAGAAAATGAAATAGTAGAACATTTATCGGATATGGAGTTAGGGCAGGAAGGTATAACAGCTAAGAAAAAACCTGAAAAAAGCAAACCTGAGAAAAAAACAAAAGCTAAATCCGAAGAAGATGAAGAAAAAAAGGAAAATAATATAACAGAATTAAAAGAGCCTGTTCAAGAACATGAAAAAACACCTAAAAAAAGATGGTATATTGTTCATACATACTCCGGACATGAAAACAAGGTAAAAGTAAACCTTGAAAAACGTATTGAGTATATGAATATGGCTGATAAAATTTTTAGAGTTGAAGTTCCTCAAAAAACCGTTACTAAAATGAAAGACGGTAAGAAAACCGACAGAGAAGAAAAAATATTCCCCGGTTATGTTCTTGTTGAAATGATTATGGATGATGATTCCTGGTTCGTAGTAAGACATACCGCAGGTGTAACAAAATTTGTCGGCTCGACTAAAAAACCAATTCCCGCAAAGGATAGCGAAATAAAAAGAATTATACATAAAACACCCAATCAGGTTACAAAGGTTGAACTTGATGTTAAAGCAGGTGATAAAGTCAGAATTATTTCAGGGCCGTTCTCTGAATTTATCGGCGATATTACAGAGGTATATCCCGATAAGTCTAAATTGAGAGCGATGGTTTCTATATTTGGACGTGAAACACCTGTTGAGCTTGAATACAAGCAAATACAAAAAATATAGTGGAAGGAACGGATTTCCGTAGAGTGAGTAAAGGCGAATGCCGAGCGAACTTGAAGAAGTGAGCAGGTGCAACGCACAGCGAACGAAAGGGCAGAGAAAAAGGAAATCCAAGACGACAGTCATTCCGCCATTACCACGAAAGGAGAAATAAAAATGGCAAAGAAAGTTGTAGGAAAAATAAAACTACAAATCAATGCGGGTAAAGCAAATCCGTCACCGCCGGTAGGGCCCGCTTTAGGTCAGCACGGTGTAAATATTATGGAATTCTGCAAGCAATTTAATGCAAGAACAGAATCCATGGCAGGATACATAATTCCTGTTGTTATTGATGTATATGAAGACAGATCGTTTTCATTCGTAACAAAATCGCCGCCGGCTGCAGTATTAATTAAAAAGGCAATTAAAATTGAAAAGGGCAGTGCTGCACCAAATAAAACAAAAGTTGGTCAGATTACACATGCTCAATTGGAAGAAATTGCTAAAACAAAAATGGAAGACCTTAATGCAACAACTTTAGAAGCTGCTGTTGAAATGATAAAGGGTTCTTGCAGAGCTATGGGTGTTACCGTGGCTGATTAATAATTTGTTCGCAAATTTTAAACTTTCAATTTTCAATTTAGTAAACGTGGAAGCACAAATGCGTTATAACCACAAAAGGAGAGAAAATGTCAAAATTAACAAAAAAACAAAAGAAAATAGCAGAAATGATGGAAGGTTTTATTCAGCCTTGTCCGAGTGCTGCTGATGCAATAAAGAAATTGCAGGAAGTTTCTAAAGAAACCTGCAAGTTTAACGAAACTGTTGAATGCCACATGGCATTGGGTATTGATGTAAAGCATGCCGATCAGCAGGTTCGTTCTACAACAGTTTTACCGGCAGGTCTGGGTAAAACTGTCAGAGTCTGCGTTATCGCAAAAGGTGTTAAAGCAACCGAAGCAAAAGAAGCAGGTGCTGATGAAGCAGGGGCTGAAGAAATTATTGATAAAATATCAAACGGCTGGTTTGAATTTGATACACTTATTGCAACTCCGGATTGTATGGGTATGTTAGGTAAGTTAGGTCGTGTTTTAGGTCCTAAAGGTTTAATGCCGAACCCTAAAACAGGAACAGTAACCTTAGATGTTGCAAAAGCAGTTAAAGACGCAAAAGCCGGTAAAGTTGAATTTAGAGCCGATAAACAAGGTATGATTCACGTTCCTATCGGAAAAATTCAATTTACGTCAGATGATATTTTGAAAAACTACATCACTTTAGCTGATGCCGTTTTAAGGGCTAAACCTTCAACTTCTAAAGGTATATACTTAAAGTCAGTATATTTAACAACAACAATGGGACCAAGCATAAAGCTCGATTCTAAAAATGTTGCATCAGAAGTTAAAGAGAATATTCAATAATCATAGTTTAAGGACACACGGTAAAAATCCGATGTGTCCTTTTTTATAACAAAGGGGTTTGTGCGAGTGGTAAAGAAAAGAAAATTTAAGGAAGCATTTCAGTTATGGTGGCTTATAAGACTTCTTAAATTATTTTTCTTAATGGAACAGCATTTGTTAAAAATAAAACATATAAATTATCCGAAAGGTCAATTTATAATGTCTATGTGGCACAGGCATCAATGTTTGACTTATGGAATTAAAGATAAAAATAAATTTTTTGCGTTAATTAGTGCATCTAATGATGGAGAAATAATTGCTGAAGCAGCAAAAGTATTAAATATTCAATCAATACGAGGTTCCAGCGGAAGAAGGGGTGTTGCTGCTTCATTAGAATTAATTGAAAAATTAAAAGAAGGTAATTCTGCCGCAATAATGGTTGATGGGCCTAAAGGTCCAATGTGCAAAGTAAAAGACGGTATTGTAAATATAGCAAAACTTACCGGTGTTCCAATTATTCCTGCTTACTGGACATCTAAAGATAAAACTTTTTTTACTTTTAATACGTGGGATAAATTTCAGGTTCCTATCGGGTTTTGCAGGTCTGTAGCTATATACGGCGAGCCTGTTTTTATTCCTGAAAATATTACTAAGGAAGAAATGCAGGCTAAGTGTATTGAAATTGAAAAATCAATGAAGAAACTTGAAACAGATTTGAATGAAAATTACGAAAAATATTTAAAAAGTTAAAAAAAGGCGGGATATATTTATTTGACATCCCGCTTTTCGTTTTCCGTTTAGAAAACAATACTACGTAAAATACTTCAAAAATTTTTTATCATCTCATAACAGGTTTTTCAATATTTTGTTGATAATAGCAATAATCAGTCTGATCCCAGTGGTTATGAATCCAACCTGGGGAACAGCATATTCTTATTTGTTCACAAACATTTGAACATTGACTTTCAGTGTAACCTCCTCCAAATGCACACCCGACACATTCACCGCTTTTTATGTCATTAACTCCAATAACACATCTGTATACAGCAATTTTGGTTTCTAAAATGTCATCATATAATTCTATTAATTCACTTGTATTTAAATTTTCTAATTCTTCAAACTTCATTTATATATCTCCTAAATTAATCCTGCTTCCCATTTTTTTGTTCCACGTTTTATCGAACTTCATAAATCCCGAATACGGAGTAAATGTCAGTTCGTTAAAATAAAGTTTGTTTTTGTATACAAGCCAATCACATCGTACAAATTTGAAATCTTGTGACAACTTGATTGATAAATCAAACGTTTGATTTATTAAATCATCCGCTTTTTCT
>CAJONH010000230.1 GCA_905235825.1 Candidatus Gastranaerophilales bacterium | reverse complement strand
CGGATGCAAGTGGCAATATATAATAAAAGACAAAGAAGCGTTTTTACAAAACAAACGATTGTTCGATATTGTAAAAAGAAACATGACAGGCTGGCTGGAACAAGAATACTATATATTTAATAATTTTGAACTTCAATATAAAGGAATTAACTCAAAAATATTAATTGAACCATTAATTAGAGATAACATTAATAATGATTGTGAACAAATACAGGTTTATTGTTTCAATAAAGAACCTAAGTATTTTGTAAAATTATACGGTGGGAAGAAATTTAATATATGGGATGAGAATTTAAAAGAAACCTGCAATATTTTTGATTTTGAAGAAACTATGTTAGAAATTGAAATTGATGAATTAATAAGCCAATCGTTTGATTTAAGTAAAAAATTAGCAAAAGAATTTAATTTTGTGCGGGTAGACTGGATGATATATCACAATAAAATTTTTTTTGAGGAATTGACATTTACTCCTTACAGCGGTTTTCACCGATTTAAAAACAAAATACACAATTATTATTTAGGTAAATTAATAAATATAGAAAGTGTTTAGTTATGAATTTAGACGAAATAGAAAATATATCAGAAGATGAAATCATAAAAATGTATGATGAAATAATTAATTTAAATACGGATTTAATAACTGCAGGTTATGGTTCTGAATTTTGGTATGCTGCATGTGACAATAGGGGATATAGGGGATATTGCTGTAAAAGCAGTTATGGCAGAAATGATCGTCCCGCCGGAACAGTATTTTACGATAACAGTTTGGACTATTATTCACCTTCATGGCACTGTTGTTCACGTGAAGGCGGAGGAACATTTTATGTAATAAAAGATGCATATACCGGAACAATAGATAGCAGCTGTGGTTTTTGGAACAGATACATTAACTGAATTTTATAGTCAATCTATATTTACGTAGCAACGGAATTGTATATGACGGATAAAAACGAAAACAATTCCAAAATGACGGGATTTGCCCGTCTTTTTTTATATAATATGTTCTATTACAAAACAGTTTGTTTACTATATATAAAAAGATATTGACAAACATCTGCAATTAATTATATACTGAACTGACTACGTTAATATAGTGGGTTGCCCATAAGGGCAGCATGGTTTTGGTGCTGTCTGTTTTGTAACAGTTTAATACCTTGTGGGCATACCTATAAAACAAGAATATATCCGAACTACAATTTTCTACAAACAAAATTTTTGCAGCTTTAATCTAATCATGACCACCGGCTTAGCCTGTAGTTTGTTCTGCGGCTATAAGCCGCTTTTTGAATTTTCTTTACGCTCAGATAGTTTCGGCTTTTCTGTCGAAACTCTGTAGTATGCTATTGCTTTTTTCATTTTTTATCCTTATTTTTTTTATTATATTCTTTGCCTGATTTTAATTCACGCTTTAGTTTTTGGTTAGTATATTAAAATATTAATGTTTATTGAATAAATAAAAAATAAGAGTTATAATTTAGGTATATAATTAAAAAGGAATGTATATGCAGATTAATGTTATTTTACACAAAGAAGATAATGGTTATTGGGCGGAAGTTCCTGCTTTAAAAGGATGTTTTTCTCAGGGGGATACTGTGGAAGAAGTAACCGAAAATATAAAGGAAGCAATACAAGCGTGGTTTTCAGTTGATATTCCTCAAGGTAGTAACGTTATATCTGTAGCTTTATGAAAAATATTACAGGAAAGAAGCTTTGTAAAATATTAGAAGAAAACGGATGGTTTTTAACGAGGGTAAAAGGTTCTCACCACGTTTATGTAAAAGAAGGTGAACCCAATATGATTGTTGTTCCGGTTCATGCAAATAAAGAAATAAAAACAGGTCTTCTAAAAGCAATTTTAAAATCAGCGGGACTTTTATCATTGTTTTTTGTTTTGACTAACATCCGATAAATATTCTTAAATTGGTTTGCAAGAAAGAGTTTACCTTCATTGCCATAAGTATCACTACTTGAAAAAGTTATGATAATATAAAAAATCCCATTTGCTTTTCCATTAATAGAAGTCCGGTTGAGATGCAAAAGAAAATTGAGCAGATTAAAAATAGAATAAAGAAAAGCTATGCAGATAAACTTGACGGCAATTTACCTTATGGCATGACAAATAAGGATTGGGAAAAAATGATGTCTGATTGGTCGGTCGAACTCAATCAATTAGAAAATAAACTTGAAGAACGCAAGGAAAAAAGTAAAATTTTATATAACAAATTGAGCTTAATAATGGCATTTTGCAATCATCTTCCGGAATTATTCAGATTAGCAGAACCACAAGTAAAAAGAGAGATTATACAAACTTGCATCCGAACCCTGTCTTACAATGGCGAAACCCTTAAAATAGAACTATTTCCAATATTTTATAAGTTAAAATATTGGAAAAAAGTTAAAAATGGGGCGGGTAGTGGGAGTCGAACCCACGAATATCGGAACCACAATCCGAGGCCTTAACCACTTGGCGATACCCGCCACTT
>CAJONH010000229.1 GCA_905235825.1 Candidatus Gastranaerophilales bacterium | reverse complement strand
TATAAAACCGGAGAATTAAAAGTGGTTAAAGAAACTCCCTATTCGGACGGCGAAAGAGCGAAAGTTAAATGTTACGGAGTAGATGACGTATCAGAGGGTGTTGCTGTTATGATAAAAGAGGGCGTTGACGTATCTATTACAGGTAATTCAACTAATCCAACCCGTTTTCAACATCCTGTTGCAGGAACGTATAAAAAATGGGCAATTGAAAACGGAAGAAAATATTTCTCTGTTGCATCAGGCGGTGGTACAGGAAGAACACTTCATCCTGATAACGTTGCAGCCGGCCCTGCATCATACGGTATGACGGATACAATGGGCAGAATGCATGGCGATGCTCAATTTGCAGGTTCATCATCCGTTCCTGCTCACGTTGAAATGATGGGCGTAATCGGCATGGGTAATAATCCTATGGTCGGTGCTACCGTTGCTGTTGCCGTTGCAGTAGAAAAAGCAATGAAATAATTAATTAATTTTTTAAAACATAAAATATAGGACAGTCGGTTTTCTTGCTGTCCTGTATTTTTTATAAATTGTTATAAAATAATAGAAATTTATATCTAATATTTAAGCAAGTACTTTTGTACAATAATCAAGGCAATAATATTCTTTTCCGTTTTTGCCCCATTTTTTCTCATTTGTAACAACAGCCCATACTTTTAATCTTTCACCTTTTTTGGCAACACGAATTTTGGGGAAATTTGTACCTGCACCTGCTCTTATATTTAAATCAGTTTTAGTTATTACTTCATAAGGCAGTTTTTCAACAGGTTCCGGTTTTGGCTCTACATTCAGCGGAAGTAAAAATAATTCTCTTTCTGTTTCCCTTCTTTTTATTAATCCTTCTAAAACTTTGCTGCCTGATTTATTATATAATAATAATGCATCTGCAATTTGTTTATTATTTCTGTTTCTGCATAATGTTATAAGATTGCGTTGACCGCAATTATATGCGAATGAAACAAGTGCATCAAATTCATTTTGATTAAATGCTCTGTTTAATTCATTAACCGCATTTTCAAACTTCACTAAATCCTGTTTCAGATATTCTTCTGCCTGTTCTAATGTTATTTTTGTATTCGCACTCACACCGTAATGACCGTATCCTATTGTATATAATTTTTCGGTTGATACGGGTTTATATGCTGTCAGCCTTAATCCTTCAAATCTTTTAATAAGATTTATTCCTTTTTCTGATATTTTCATTAATATTGCTCCTTACTTTTCCGGTTATACTTTTACAGATGCTTCTTTTAAAAGATTTTCAAGAATTTCACAGCTGTCATTTACCATTGAAGTACAATGCTGTTTCCTTTCCTGCGAGTGAAAATCTTTAAATCCTGCTGATAGTACTTTACAGCAATTTACTTTATATTTTTTATGAAATTTTTCATTAAATTCTTTGGCTAAAGCTCTTGATTTCATGCCGTCATCAGTTTCGCTTTTACCGAACATTGAACCAATAACAAGCATTGAGCCTGCAACAGCACCGCATAAACATCTTATTCCCATACCGCCCGAAAAAGGTGAAGCACATTTTAAAAGTTCTTTTGAAGCATACCCTTTATCAATTGCGGATTGTACTACAGCTTCGGAACAAGAGTATCCGCTTAAAAAATATTTTACCGCTTTTTCTTTCATATAATTTCCTTTTTTATCTAATCCGGTTTTGCACTTGCCGCTTCTTTAAATTTCTTTTCGCTCACAGATTAATAATTAATTCTTATCATGTTTCAACGCATTTAAGCCTGTTTGAAGACTTGTAAATTCAATCTTTCCGAAAAGTTCAAGAGCTTTCTTATTTGCTAATATACTATCTTTAATATCTCCTGCTCTTTCCGGAAGATAATTGGCTCGATACGTATAATTATACAAATCAGCCATTTTACTAAATAAATAATTAATTGAAATTCCTCTGTTTGTTGAAAAATTTATAATTTCATTTTTAATGTCTGATTCGATTGCTCTTTTACATACATCGGCAATATCGGCAACATATATAAAATCCCTTATTTGTTCTCCATTGCCGAATATATTAATGGGTTCATTTTTTTTCATTGCATTATTAAAAATAGCAACTACTCCGCTTTCTTTAGAGGATTTTTGTCTTGGTCCAAAGGCATTTGAAAATCTGAAAATAATATAAGGAAGACCGGATAATTGAATATATTTTTCCATAGCCAGTTTTGATAAACCGTATTGACTCATCGGTACGGTCGGATGATTTTCATCTATCGGTATATACTGCGGATTACCATAAACTGCGGCAGAAGATGCCGTAATAAATTTTTTAATATTATATTTTTTGCAGACCTCTAATAATCTTATTGATGCCATAATATTTATATTTGCATCCGTATATGGATTTTGAACCGAATAATTAACCCCTGTCTGTGCTGCTAAATGTATTACATAATCAGGTTTTTCCAAAGCAAATACATTTTCAATATCATCTTTTTCTATATTTAATTTATATAGTTTTAATTCTGCATTTTGAGGTAAATTTTCCCTGCAGCCCGATGATAAATTATCTAAAATAACAACTTTATAATCTTTATATAATTTTTCGGATATATGAGAGCCTATAAATCCTGCCCCGCCTGTAATTAAAACTTTTTGCATATCTTATCCCATTAAAATCCTATAAATAAAATACGAAATTATCAAAATATTCTCAATAATAATAATCGGGAATAAAATTTTAAAAACTTTTTTATACTTAACATATTTTGAATGAGTATCAGCAGAAATAAATATGCGTTCAATGCTTTCATCACTGTTAAGATACAATTTAGGATGATTATTAACTATTTGTTTCCACAAAGTTTTCTGGAAATCGGGAACTTTTTTCAACATGGATTTATGATAATGTTTTCTGTAATAAAAAAGAGTTTCAGGGATTTTGTATGGTTTTAACCCCAGTTCTATAAAGGAAAGCCAAAAATCCCAATCTTCCCAGGCAATTTTCATATCTTCATTATATTTTCCTGCTCTTAACCAATCCGATTTTCTAAATAATGCCGAGCAAAAAATTACATTTTGGAATATAAACAATTTTTCATCAAATTCGGGCAAATTCCATTTTCCGTGTTTTTTACCGAATAATTCGGCGTTACAATATACCATACCTATTTGAGGATTACTTTCCATAATATCAACGGCTTTTTCAACATAAGTCGGGTCAATTTTATCATCCGCATCCAAAGGAAGAATATATTCTCCTTTTGCTTTTTCGATTGCAATATTTCTTGAATGCGGCAGTCCGCCATTCACTTCCGAGTTAATAAAAACAATATTATCATATTTTTCTGCAAATTCTTTTAAGACTTCTTCCGTATTATCTTGAGATGCATCATTAACACAAACAATTTCTATATCTTGATATGTCTGACTTAAAGCAGCTTCTATCGCTTCAGATACATATTTGCCCTGATTATAGCAGGGAATAATAATAGAAACTTTTTTTGTCATATTGTTCTCCAACATCTAAACTTAACCCTTTGTCCAAAAAACTCATCCAACATATATTTTATCATAAACAAAGCAATTTAAGCTGATTTATTGTTTTTATATTTATAAATTATGATATATGTGTATTTGGAGAGAAGTTTTGGAAATAAATGACATTTCTGCCGTAAAATTCAGCATACCTGATACGGGTAATAAGAAAAATGCGAAACCGACCGAAAATTCCGTAAATGAAAAATCCGCCGATGCCAATTCTTTAGATGCACTGGCAATGCAGGGTATGGCACAGCTTCAAATTAACATGCACGATTTTCATGATTTAAAAGTAAAAGCAATAAGTATAAATGACCTGATAAGCGAAGCAAAAGAAAATTTTGTTTCAAATAAAGAAAGTTCTTTATCTGATGAAGAATATGAAACATTAAAACAGGAATTTTACTCAAAACAGCAGTTATTGCCTGATGAAATAAAAGAAAAGACTAATAATTTTGATTTAAATAAATCTAATATTAAAATTGCCATAAAACTTATTTCTGATGAAAAATTTTTCTCAAATACGGATTTAATGGAGGAAGCGGAAGACATAATACTTTGGACGGTAACGGAGGAGCAGGCTGAAATTGCAGAAAAATGTTTATCGGATGATAAATTTTTAGCGAATAAAAATTTTATAAAAAGTATTTCCACTATAATTTATGACGGTAATAATCCGGAAAATGCCGCTAAAGATATGGAATTACTAAGCGATAAAGAAATAAATCCTTCGCAGATAGTTTGTATTATACAAAAAATGGCTGATTATGACGAGGTTAAAAAGCTAAACAATATAATCGGAGTTGAAAATGCAGAAAAATTAACGGTAGAAGATACTGCCGTTGCAATAAAATTTCCCTATTTATACAATAAGCAAAATGTTAATGAAATTTCAATCAGGGAAAAACGAGATTATTTGAAGCAGCTTTTGGCTTTAAATGTAAATATGTTTGATATATCGGAAAATATGCAGGAAATGTTTCCGATACTTCCTAATACTCAGGAAAAATATTGTAAATTGCTTCCTTTGATTGTGCATTCGTTAGGTATTACAACAGAACCTCTTTCAGGGGAAGAAATAAATAATTTTAACGGAAATTTAAATAAATTGTCAGCAACACTAAGTAATATGTCTGATGAAGATTTTAAACAGCTTGAATTTAATCAGGAATATTCAAAAAATGCATTTATAAATGATGTAATTAATAAAATAAAAGATTTACCCGATGAAGAAAAACAAAAAGTCTATGATTATTACGGCTTTGAACTTCACAAAAATAAAAATGCAAGCTATAAAACGGAAGATGAAACAGGATATTCAATAACAGGTTATCCCGCAAGTTTAAATAACGAAGAAAAACTAAGTTTAATAGAAAACCCGGATACTAAAAAAGTCATTGAAAATTTAAGAAAAAATGCGGTTAATTTTACTAAGAATAATAAAGTGATTTGTTCAAATAAAGCTCTTGAAACAGAGCTTAATGAAATAATTAAAGCTCTGCCCGAATTAAGAACATCAATCGGTAATATTCAAGCGGGTATGAATAATACTTACGGTTCTCATCAATATGATGTATTTAAACACTCATTAAAAGTTATGCAGGGAATTGTTAAAAATCCCGATTATAAAAATCTAAACGAGTCAGATAAAAAAATAATGCTTTTGGCTTCGCTTTTACACGATATTACAAAAACGGAAGGATATATTGATAAAGCTCATCCCGATAATTCAAGTTTCGATGCATTTTTTATTGCAAAAAAATTTAAATTAAATCAGGAGGAAGAAATAAAACTCTATAATTTAATAAAACATCACGAATGGCTGGGACACGTAAACAGAGCTGAAACAGCAGAGGAACTTGATAAAGAATTAAAATCAACGGCTTATGATTTAAGACACGATAATATGTTTGACTTGTCATTAATATTCACTCACGCTGATTTAAAAGGTGTTAATGATTACTTTCACGATATAAAAGATGAAAAGAGAATTTCTAAAGTTGACGGATTGACAAGAAGCTACGGTGAAGCTGCCGATTTCCACGGAGAAAAAATAAAAGAATATATTGAAGAACTCAAAAAATCACAGCCGTTATTGCCGATAACCCAAATACCAAAAGCAAGTACCATTGAACAGGCAATAACAACCGTACATTCTGACGGAAGTACGAATATAAAAGGAGTATACAAAGATAAAGACGGTCTTGTTATAATAAAATATAACGAACTGCAAAATGATGATTTGGAAAAAATAGGATTTCCAAAAGGATGCAAAGTAAAAGGTATTCAATCAAAAACAAGTACGGGTGAAGACGTAAATACCGGTAATATAAAATTCTTTGCACACGGTTTGGATTTTCCTAATCAGCTTGCAAAATTTGACGCTTTTTCTCTTGTTGATTCGGATGTATTATTATCAGTCAGCTATGCTGAAAGACCCTAAAGTAAATCAAGATTTTTTAGACCGCAAGGCATATTGCTTGACTGCGATACCAAATACATTCACGGAGGCGGAGAAACCGATGCGGGTTCAGGCTGCGGTAAATTTGTAAGCGAATTTAAAAAGAATTATATATTCGGCGGTGAACGTGAAAAAGACAGAACTTATATATCCGATTTAATAAAAGAAACATTAAATCTGAATGATAAAGAATACATTAATTTTGTAAAAAATAACGAAAATAAATCAATGTCCGAAATAGAACCCGAAGAAATAAGAAATAAATTAATAAAAGCATTTTCCGGTATAAATTCAAACGTAAGAAAAGGAAAACGGGAATACAACGAAATGTATATATCAAACCCGAAACCTCCCATGGCTGTTTTTGCGTATAACGAAAATTATGATGAAAAAATATCTAATCCCGTTGAATTTTTAAACAGAACAAACAGAACCAAAACAGATATATTTGAAAATGTTTCCGTAAAAGAAAGAACTCAATTTTTAAGGCAATATGCACTTGATAATGATTTACCGTTTATTGTATTCGGCGATTAAGTAAATTATAGAATGACAATTTGTATAAACACGCTCTGGTTGGTAGGGTAACTTCAGTCTACCAAACAATAAAATTAAAATATTGGCAGGCTAAAGCCTACCCTACTGCTTTATTTTATTCACAGAATTTTTATTTATATTAATCTGTTCTAATGTAACCGTATCTTTTATTTTAAGATTTAATGCGGGAGCCGTTTTTTTGGGAATAAGCGTATAAGCAGTGATGTTATCGTTTTTTTCCAAAATTTTTAATTCAATTTTATTTGTATATTTTAAACT
This sequence comes from Candidatus Gastranaerophilales bacterium, assembly GCA_905235825.1. Taxonomy (GTDB): domain Bacteria; phylum Cyanobacteriota; class Vampirovibrionia; order Gastranaerophilales; family Gastranaerophilaceae; genus Avigastranaerophilus. The sequence continues at coordinate 4,111 of CAJONH010000229.1, read as the reverse complement.
TTCTTCCCATGCTTTGTTATTGGAATGCTTTACCGAAAAATAAAGGATAGGAGTTTCAATAATTCCTATAACCCATGCTATGCCAAATGTTATAAGCCCCATTGGACCTGCAACAATCCACAATCCGCCGACAGAACCTCCGGGGCTTTCTTCAACGGCATTATAGGCAATATTACCGTTTAACCCGTCTTCCACGGAAGCATTTAAAATTTCTGTTCCGTTCTCGTTATTGTTTGTAATTACTATTTCATACCCTTTATATTTTCTTTTTAATTTGGATTTTAATTTCTGCTGATTAAATTCTACCGTAATATCATTTTCTTCTATAGCATAAACACTGCTTTGAAAAAATAAAAAACTTACTGTTAATAAAATTACAAATATTCTTTTCATTATAATTATCCTTTTTTATATACTTATAATTTAATCTAAAAGTAGTAAATTTACCACTATTATTAAGAACAATATATAAACAAAATTGCAGTTTTATAAACTGTAAATTCATATAGTATACCTTTAGAGGTATTATGAATAACGATATTGGTTCACAAATAAGAAAATATAGAAAATTAAGAGGACTGACTCAAGAACAACTTGCAGAGCTGGCTGAACTGGATACAAAACATATAACTAGATTAGAATCAGGCAAACATATTCCAAACGCAAAAACGTTAAAAAAGTTAGCTGATGCATTAAATGTAGCATTTGCAGATTTGGAGCCTTCATCAAATGAAGTACAAAATCAAATAAACTCAAATCCTGCCTATATTAATTGTCTAAAAATTATAAATTCCGCTAAAAACGATACAGAATTAAAAAATTATCTTTCGGTTTTAAAACTTGCACAAAAACTTATGGATAAATAAATTATTTGTATTAAATAACTTTGATATTTATATCTATTTACAGTCATGTATGATTGTTGTATATTAATAGAATACAGATGAAAGCGGTGGTAGTTATTAACAAATTTATTTGACTTTTACTGTAAGAAAAAATAAGAATTGGGGATTAGTCATGGAAAACATTACATCGAAAGATTTATATGTAATAAAAAAAGACGGCACAAAGGAAAAATTCAATATTGAAAAGGTCATTAATGCCGTTAAAAAGTCTGCAAGACGTGTATTAATTAATTTTACACAGGAGCAATTGGACAATTTATGCTCTATTGTTAAAACGGAAGCGGAAAATACAGGTAAAAAAGAGCTTGATATTCAGGATATGCACAATATAGTCGAACACGCTCTTGAAGATGTAAGTCATAAAGTATGCGAAAGTTACAGAAATTATCGTAATTATAAGCAGGACTTTGTAAGAATGCTCGATAAAGTATATCAGGAAAGTCAAAAAATCATGTATATCGGAGATAAAGAAAATTCAAACTCCGATTCTGCTCTTGTATCAACAAAACGTTCGTTGATATTTAATCAGTTAAATAAAGAGCTATACAAAAAATTCTTTTTGACGGTTGAAGATTTACAGGCAATTCGTGACGGATATATATATATTCACGATATGAGTGCAAGACGTGATACAATGAATTGCTGCTTGTTTGATGTGGCTGAAGTTTTAAAAGGCGGCTTTGAAATGGGCAATCTCTGGTATAATGAGCCTAAAACACTTGCAGTAGCATTTGATGTCATAGGTGATATAGTTATGGCAGCTGCAAGCCAGCAATACGGCGGATTTACCGTTCCCGAAGTCGATAAACTTTTAGCACCTTATGCCGAAAAAACATATCAAAAACAATACAGCCGTTATATTTCAATGGGTTTGAATTTTGAACAGGCTAGAAATGAAGCATTAAAAGATGTTCAAACCGACTTTGAACAGGGCTTTCAGGGCTGGGAATATAAATTTAATACGGTTGCTTCATCAAGAGGTGATTATCCGTTTATTACAATAACATTAGGTTTGGGAACAGGTGAATTTGAAAAAATGGCTTCAATCTCCGCTCTTAACACAAGAAAAGGCGGTCAGGGCAAGAAAACCTGCAAGAAACCCGTTTTATTCCCCAAAATAGTATTCTTATACGATAAAAATCTCCACGGCAAAAACGGAGTCCTTGAAGATGTATTTGAAGCAGGACTTGAATGCTCTCAGCGTTCAATGTATCCTGATTGGCTTTCTTTAACGGGGGAAGGTTATGTTGCGGAAATGTATAAAAAATACGGCAGAGTCGTTTCACCTATGGGCTGTAGAGCTTTTCTTTCTCCGTGGTTTGAAAAGGGCGGTATGAAACCTGCTGATGAAAATGATAAACCGATTTTTGTCGGAAGATTTAATATTGGTGCAATAAGCCTTCATTTACCTATGATTTACGCTAAAGCAAAAAAAGAAAGTAAAGATTTTTATGAAGTGCTTGATTATTATTTACAATTAATAAGAAAAATTCACATAAGAACCTACGATTATCTTGGCGAAATGAGAGCATCAACAAATCCTCTTGCGTATTGTGAAGGCGGATTTTACGGCGGACATTTAGGCTTCCATGATAAAATAAAACCGTTATTGAAAGCTGCTACGGCATCTTTCGGAATTACCGCTTTAAACGAATTACAGCAAATTCACAACGGAAAATCTCTTGTTGAAGACGGACAATTTGCAATTGAGGTTATGGAATACATTAATAAAAAAGTTGCCGAATTTAAAGAAGAAGACGGAAATCTTTATGCATTATACGGTACACCGGCTGAAAGTCTTTGCGGATTGCAGGTAACACAATTCCGTGAAAAATACGGTATTGTTACCAATGTTTCTGACAGAGGTTATGTTTCAAACAGTTTCCACTGCCACGTAACGGAAGATATAAGCCCAATTCAAAAACAAGACCTTGAAAAACGTTTCTGGGATTTAATGAACGGCGGTAAAATACAATATGTTAAATATCCTATTTCATATAATAAGGAAGCCATTAGAACGTTAATTGAACGAGCAATGGATATGGGCTTCTATGAAGGTGTAAATTTATCATTATCATATTGTGATGATTGCGGACATCAAGAGTTGAATATGGATGTGTGTCCAAAATGCGGAAGTAAAAATCTTACAAAAATAGACAGGATGAACGGTTATTTATCATACTCCCGTGTTAAAGGCGATACAAGACTTAATGCCGCAAAAATGGAAGAAATAAAAGACAGAGTAAGTATGTAGTCATGAATTATCATAATATTACAAAAGATGACATGCTGAATGGTGACGGTCTAAGGGTTGTATTGTGGGTTGCAGGCTGTAATCACCAGTGTGAAGATTGTCAAAATCCCATTACGTGGGATATAACAGGCGGACTGCCGTTTGATGAAGCAGCTGAAAACGAACTTTTTGAAGCACTTGATAAACCTTACATATCAGGTATCACATTTTCTGGCGGCGACCCTTTACATCCTTTTAACAGACAAACAACGTTCAGACTTATGCGTAAGGTAAAGGAGCAATATCCTTCCAAAACGGTTTGGGTCTATACAGGGTTTCTGTGGGAAGAATTTAAACAAAATCCCAAAATGAAATATATTGATGTGCTTGTTGACGGAAGATTTGTTAAAACATTAAAGGACGACAAACTTTGCTGGGTCGGCAGTTCTAATCAAAGAATTATAGATGTGCAAAAAACACTGAAAAAAGGGGAAATAGTTTTATATTACGATAATACTGTTTCAAAATAAAATATTTAAAATAAAACTCTGTTGGTTAACCAACAGAGTTTTTATTGTTATTTTTTAATTATATACTATTCGTTGCAATTGTTTTTCTTATTTTTCCAAAATAGAAATTTATGTTTTTTCTTTTCAGCCTTTTTGCATTTTTTCAGTTTTTCTAACGGGCAGGCTTGTTGTTCATTATTACATTTATGGCATTTGCAATCACAATTTGCTTTGCAATTATCCTTACAGCAGCATTGTACTATATCTTCTTTTTCGGGATTAGGTTTACAGCATTTTTTTTCTTTATTACAACATTTTTTTTCTTTTTTGCAGCACTTTTTTATTTTTTCATGAGAGCTTTTGCAATTTTTTTTACAGGTCTTTATATAATTATTTTCTGTTTTGAGTTCATTTTCAGCAAAATTAACTAATCTGGTTTCACACTCTGCCGCCGTGTCATCCCC
>CAJONH010000228.1 GCA_905235825.1 Candidatus Gastranaerophilales bacterium | reverse complement strand
TAAACATTACGAACGTTATGTTTATATAACGAATTAGTATATAAAAATTAACAATTGAGAATTGAAAGTAACCATGAATACTATATTTAACTTTTTAAGAAAAAATGATATCGGAGAACCTCCATGGGATTATTATTTTTTGCAAAATCTTGAGAAACGCGAATATCCAAAGTATTTAGCTAAAATTTTCTACTATAAGACGGGAGAAAAACTTCCGTTAAAATATGATTTTAAAACTAAAAATTGGACTATAAATAAAAATAAATGCAAAACCTTTAACCAAAAAATTCAGTGGCTAAAACTTTATGATGCTACACCATTAAAAAGAGATTGTACTGATAAAATAAAAGTAAGAAGTTATGCTAAAGAAAAAATAGGAGAAGAATATTTAAAACCTGTTTTACAGATTTGTGATAGTTTTGATGAAATTGATTTTAATAAACTTCCCGAAAGTTTTGTAATCAAGTGTAATCACGGGTGTAAATGGCATTATATTATTAAAGATAAATATGCTTTTTTACAAAACAAACAATTGTTACATATTGTGAAAAGAAACATAACAGGCTGGTTGGAACAAAACTACAGTATTTGGGGCGGACTTGAACTTCAATATAAGGGAATTTTACCAAAAATATTGATTGAACCTTTCATGAGAGATGATATTCAATGTAATTGTGAAGAAATTCAAATTTATTGCTTTAATTCAAAACCACATCTTTCCGTAAGATTACAAGATAAGAAAACCACTTTATACAATGAAAAATTAAATATTATTGATGATACCTTATTTGAAGGAGATATAAAAATAAACGAGGTTGTTGATAACTTAATAAATCAATCGTTTAATTTATCTAAAAAACTTGCAAAAGATTTTAATTTTGTACGTGTTGATTGGATGATATTTAAAAGCAGGTTGTCGGATTTTTCTTCATTAAAATCCTTGTCTCCACTTAACAAAGGTGTTCAAAATGTCAATAACACCTTTGAGCGTTCCGACGGATTTTCTGTTACTTCGAGTTCGCCTCCTTCGGAGGACTCCACTCTACGAAAAATCCTCTTTGAAGAATTAACGTTTACTCCTTACTCCGGATTTATAAAATTTAATAAAAAATGGAATTATAAATTGGGAAATATACTAAATATAGAAAGTCTAAAAAATGGATTATAATGAGATTAATAATATAAATGAAGAACAAATATTACATTTATACAATGATATAGTTGAAGCTGGCTATTATAAATCAGGTAATACAGCTTATAATTGTGCTTGTTGTTTTAGAGGTGTTGTTGATTACACTTGTTTTTATTATAGAGATTATTACCAAGGTGAGTGGGTATGGATTAATGGATATTGTCCAAAGTTAGGGCTTGGTGGAAGTATAGTGAATTATCCGTATGATGACACTTGTTATACTATGTGCAAAAATGTAGTAGGCGGCGGTGCAGGCGGTGGTTATGGTCAAAATTGCTAATAAATTAGACAATTATATTTTACAAAAATCAATTATTTCTATTTTCTTTCTAATATTATCAAATGTTTTTTGTATTTTTTCAACACATTTATAACAGTAAACACAATTAATTCCGCAATTTACCGCACAAAATTTACCATGTTTTTTAAAGTAACTAATATTAGGCATATAATTTTTATAATCCTTTACTATAAATTGTTTTAAAAAATTATTTTCCGAAAGATGATGAATAAATGAAACTATTGATTCATTTTGAATAATTTTTTGATTTTCTATTCCCTTTAAATAGCTCAGGTAATTTTCTAAATAGACTTTAATATTATTAATAAATGCATCCCGTCCAACAAGTTTGAAATTATTTATTCCTATTTTTGAATATTCTTTAATTTCCCAAGGAAAAATATTATTAGCAAATACCATTGATATTATAGGATTTATTTTGTTGCAAAACATATTTGTATAATATATATTTGAAAGTGTAATGTTATTATTAATGGTTTTTTGATTCATAATTTCACTTGCATGCCCGTCACGATTAGGGCATCCTTTGATACAGCCTTCATTTACCATTAGTTCTATTTCTATATTTGGTAAAAGTTTCTTTAAATTTTTTAGAAGTGTGAAATTTTTTATACTATCATGGCTTGGCACGATTTGTTTAACATTAGGATGCATAAATATGAAGTTTCTATATTCAGCTATGCTTTTAAATTCAAAGGATGTTGAAGCATATATATCAAAATATGGGTAATATTTTTCAATGTAACTTATTAACTTATGTTCTGCTATTCTTAATTTTTTAACTCCAAGTTTTTGTAATTCAACCAAAAGATTGTTTAATTTATTAATTTTTTGTTCAAAATTAGGATTTTCAATTTGAAGTCTGGATGGATTATTTAAAAGATAAATAACATCACATTCTTTTTTTAAACAGTAAGAAATTAAACTTTTCCAATAATCCCAATTACCATTTAGTGCATTATTTCTATATTGCTCAAAACCTGTAAATAATTCACAATTTGATGACAAACTAAAATATAAACTTGTTATTTTGCTTTTCTCAACTTGGTTATTAATATCAAGCATTTTGTCTATGGTTTCTTTACTGTATGGCATAGGTGCCGAAAATTGATACATTTTAGCTCCTTAAAAAAATGCGGAATTGCGATAAATTCCGCTGCTACGTATAATATAGTTTTAAACTTTTATATAATCCCATGGTGGATTTCCGATATCATTTTTTCTTAAAAAGTTCAATATAGTATTCATGGTTACTTTCAATTCTCAATTGTTAATTTTTATATACTAATTCGTTATATAAACATAACGTTCGTAATGTTTA
>CAJONH010000227.1 GCA_905235825.1 Candidatus Gastranaerophilales bacterium | reverse complement strand
TGTGTTGTATCCACTCCTACCTGCGGACCGTGCCTTGGCGGTTATATGGGCATACTTGCCGAAAACGAGGTTGCAGTTGCCACGACAAACAGAAATTTTGTCGGAAGAATGGGGCATACGGAAAGCGAAGTCTATCTGGCATCGCCTTATATAGCTGCCGCAAGTGCTGTTGCAGGTAAAATTGCTTCACCTGACGATTTATAATTCAATATTCATAAACTTTTAATTTTATGATTTAAGCTGTTTTATTCATTTTAACCAGTAGAAATTTGCTGTCTTTTAATGCTTTAACGCTGTGACTGACTTCTTTTTCAAACATAAACATTTGATTTTTCTTTATTTTATATTTTTTTGCTTCATCATCTTCTTCATCAGCAATATCGCATCCGCAAATTCCACAGCCGCATGAAGAATTTTCTTTCGGAAATATTATCTCTAATTCTCCGTCTAAAACATAAATAAACACATCAGTATGAGATATGTGAGAGTTGAATCCGTCATCTTTTTTTATCGAAATCAATTTTAAATGTGAATTTTCAGACTCCATTAAATCTATTACCTGTTTATCATTTTCTTTTTTATCCAATAAGTCATCAATTTCAATTTTTTTATAAAACATAATTTTCTCCTTTTTCTATAACAAAATAAATTATTCGGTAAAAAAAATTATTCCCCGGTTGTACTGTGTTATAATTTATCAGGGATAGTTTGAAGGATTTTTATATGGAAGATTTAAAACAAAGTAAAATGTTAAAAATACTTTTTATTGTTTTTATTGTGGTTTCTGCTATTCATATATTATATGCATCATTTACGTTTCGGGGATTATATTCAGACGGTGCTTTTTATATAATGAAACTGTTAAATTTTCTTGATGAAGGAAAAATCACAATCGTATCTGACCCGGGTCATCCGAGATTATTTTCTATGGCACTAATCCAAATTCCCGTTATTGTGTCTTATTTCCTACTTTTTATAAAGAATAAATTTATACTTATGTTTATATATTCATTTTTTCAATTTGCTATTCCTGTTCTCTCTTTGTATTGGAGTTATTCTCTTGCAAAAAGAACCGATAAAATTGATATTTTCTTTTGGAATTTATTTACTTATGGCGGAATAATTCTTTTATTTGAAATATTTTCCGTTACTGAAAGCATACAAACTATATCATTCAGTTTTATATTATGGAATTATTTGGCGGCCAAAATGGAATATAGAAAAAAAGATATTTTAGCAATTTTGTTTTTGATTACCATGATGTTCGCATCTTATGAATATATTGCATATATAGGAATTTTCTTTTTCCTTTGCCATTTTCATTATGTTTTGCAGGATAATTCCGTAAAAAATCAAGCAATAAAAACACTAATAGGATTTGGCAGTCTTGGAGCTTCAATATATACAATTTGGTTTATGCTGAAACAGCAAGGTGAAGGCGGAGAGATAATTCGTTATATTGCGGAAGGAATTAATGTTATTCCTCAAATGCTTCATCTTAATTCACTTATTACAATTACTGCCGTTGTTTTATTAATTGCTGCCGCTTTTAAAAAAGCTAAATTTAAAAATTTTGAAATTTTATCTGTAGTAATTATTTTGTATGTTGCATTAAGATATTTGCTCTCTAACCTTGATGCTTCGCTTGTACCTATGTGGGAAACTCATTTTAGAGTACTGCCCTGTGTTTGGATTATGTTTGTTTTTGTTATTTTACACGTAAAAGATATTATTAGACCGAAATATGTTGTAACAAGATGGCATAATTTAATATGTGTTGCTTTATTACTTGCCGTTTTTCAAAGTTTCTGGCAAATGACCGATACTTATTATTGGAATAAAAATATTGAATACATGAAAAAAGAACTTCATGCAGCTAATTCTCCAATATATATTCCGAGCGAACATGAAGAAATTTCAAGTTTTACAAATAAAAATCTGCGAAGATACATCTGGCATGTTTTTTATGCGGTAACAAGCGTAATGTTTTCTGATAACTACAAACAAAAAACTCTTTTAATTAATTATGATAATATACACGAGGACGGCAATATTTTGTTCAGAAATTTATTGTACGTAATTCCAAATCAAGAGAATAAAATGTCATTTCCCGTAGGATTAAACGCAAGTATAAAAAACGGATTTTGGGATTTATCCGAATGTGCCATTGCTCTTGATAAATATAATAAAAAACATAAAATAAAAACAGATATGTAAATAAGTCTGAATACCTGTAATACAAGTATGACTTATAGTTACCTGCTAAAAATTGTCAGGCAATTTTTTATATCGAAATGTTTTTATATTATCAATAAGTGTTCATCAAAAAAATTAAAATAAGAGAGAAGAAGATTTATATGATAGATAAAATAAGTATGTATTTTTTTGCATTATTCGTTTCTTTTGAATTTGCATAAATTTTTTCGTTTGTCGGTAAAATATGTTTGTAAACAATAAGATGCACCCAAATTATATTCGGAATAAAATAAAAAATGCTGTTCAAAAGAACAGCATTTTACATATTAAATTAATAAAAATGAAACAATTGTCATAAAATAAATTAAAAATGTTTAATAATTTGTTCGTTTAGTATATTATGTCTGTATAGTTAACAAAACGGAGAGAAAAATGACTGCCGAGCAAATTACAAAACCCGATAAAATGACCGGTGCCGCAATGTTTTTAGAATGTCTAAAAAAAGAAGGTGTCGATGAAATATTCGGATATCCGGGAGGAGCAATTCTTCATATTTATGATGAATTATATAAATGTAAGGATATAAAGCACTATCTGGTAAGACACGAACAAGCAGCGGTACATGCTGCTGAAGGCTATGCAAGAGTTACCGGAAAAGCCGGAGTAGTTTTGGTAACATCAGGTCCGGGGGCTACAAATGCAGTTACGGGTATTGCTAATGCATATTATGACAGTTATCCTCTTGTTGTATTTACAGGTCAGGTTGATTCTAAATTAATAGGAAATGATGCTTTTCAAGAGGCTGATATAGTTGGTATTACACGTACCTGTTGTAAACACAATTATCTGGTAAAAAATTTAAGTGATTTACCAAGAGTCATAAAAGAAGCATTTCACATTGCTCAAACAGGAAAACCGGGGCCTGTTGTTGTATCTCTGCCCAAAGATGTACTAACTTCAAAAATGAGTTTTGAATATCCTGAACGTATTAATTTACCCGGATATAATCCTAATTATGAGGGGCATCCTATACAATGCAGACGTGCTTTAAAACTTCTCTGTGAAGCACAGCGTCCGGTTATAATATCGGGAGGCGGTGTAATTCATTCCGAAGCATGGCTTGAATTACAGGATTTGGCAAAAAAATTAAATATTCCGGTTGCAACAACTTTAATGGGTATAGGTACATTTCCGCAGGATAATGAGTTGTCATTGGGAATGCTTGGCATGCACGGTAATTATTGGGCTAACTTGGCTGTAAGTAATTGTGATGTACTTTTCGCCGTAGGTACAAGGTTTAATGACCGAATTACGGGATGTTTAAAACGTTTTTGTAAAGATGCAAAAGTTATCCACGTTGATATTGACCCTTGTTCAATAAGCAAAAACGTTCACGTTGATATACCTATTGTAGGTAACGCAAAAAATGTTTTGAAGGTTGTACTTAATGAATACTCAACGGGTGAATATAAGTATGATAACCAAATGAGAAATATGTGGATAAAACAAATAGATTCCTGGAAGTCAAATAAGCCTGTATATGCTGTTCCGGAGGGAATTTTACATCCGCAAACCGTAATCAGTCATATTTATCAGAAAACAAAAAATATGAAAACGGTTATTGCGACGGAAGTCGGGCAGCACCAAATGTGGACTGCACAATTATATAAATTTAACAGACCCCGCCAATTGATTACATCCGGCGGATTAGGTACAATGGGATTTGGTTTTCCCGCCGCAATCGGTGCACAAATTGCAGATAAGGATGCTCTTGTTTTCAATATTGCAGGCGATGGCAGTATTCAAATGAATATACAAGAGATTATGACTTGTGTTGATTATAAAATTCCCGTAAAAATTGCAGTTATAAACAACGGTTATCTCGGTATGGTAAGACAATGGCAGGAAAAATTGTTTGATAAACATTATTCTCAAACGCCTATTACATCTCCCGATTATGTTAAATTGGCTGATGCTTACGGTATTTTAGGTCTTAGAATAACGGAAGAAAATCAAATTGATGAGGCTCTTGATAAAGCTATTGCTTATGATGGCCCCGTCATTATGGATTTTGTTGTAGAACCTTTTGAAATGGTTTATCCGTGGGTTCTTGCAGGAAAACCGATTAATGAAATTATTCTTTCAAACAACTCTGATGATGAAGGAAAAGGAGAATAAATATGAAACATACAATATCGGTACTTGTAAAAAATGAACCCGGAATTTTATCAAGCGTATGCGATTTATTCTCGACAAGAGGTTTTAACATAGAAAGTTTAACCGTTGCAGCTACTATTGACAACTCATTTTCAAGAATAACGATTGTTACCAACGGTGATGATGTTGTAATTGAACAAATATGCAAACAGTTAAACAGGCTTATTAATACGATTAAAGTTGTAGAACTTCCAAAATCGGCGGATAAATGTATTGATAGAGAACTTATTTTATGTAAAGTAACGGCTAAAGATGATGCAAGAAATGAAATTTTAAGAATTGCCGAGATTTTCGGGGCTAAAATTATAGATGTATCAACAGAAACATATACAATTGAGTTTTCGGGTGATACTCGTCAGGTTGTAACTCTTTTAGCTTTATTAAAACCTTTGGGGGTAAAAGAACTTGTACGTTCCGGCATGGTCGCCATTACAAGAGAAAATCAATTTATAAATATAGACAGGTAAGAAGGATTTTTAAAATGAAAAAATATACAGCTTTATTATTAACTTTATTCGCATTTGCTGCAGGTACAATAATTTTTACTGAAAATAATTTAATTATTCCGCAAGTTCAAGCGGCACAATATACTCAGGTTCAATCACTCCATATACTTGTTCCTACAGAACAAGAGGCAAGTAATATAAGAAAAGAAATAATGACGGGAACTAATCAAAAAGAAATATTTAATAATTTTATGAATGCGGCAAAAAAATATTCAAAGTGTCCATCAGCAAGTTCAGGCGGTATTTTGGGTTGGTTTGGCAGAGGTGATATGGTGCCTTCATTTGAAAAAGCAGCATTTGAGCTTCCTGTAGGGCAGGTATCTCAACCGGTTAAAACAGCTTATGGCTGGCATTTAATTTACAATATTTCAAAGAAATAAATCAAAATTGTGCATCTTTAATAATCTTGCTGTATAATCTAAATGAATAAATAATAAATCACTCAATGAAAGGAAAATACAATGTCGAAAATTACAAAAGATATGGGTTTATTGGATATAATACAAAATCATCCCGAAACAGTTGAAATATTCCAGAAATATGGCTTTGGATGCCTCGGATGTGCAGCTGCCAGATTTGAAAATCTTGAAGCAGGTGCTAAAGTTCACGGAATTGACCCCGATAAAATGGTTGAAGACCTTAATGCTGCTATTACGGTATCTCAATAGTTCTTTATTAAAAATAAAACATGACAAATGTTTATGTTTTTATTATTATTTATTCAGATAATTAGCTAAAGGAGATACATAATGGAAGTAATATTAAAAAAAGATGTTCAAAATATAGGCGAAGCAGGTGATATAGTTAACGTTAAAGACGGTTATGCCAGAAATTACTTATTACCGCAAAATTTTGCCGAACTTGCAACTAAAGGTGCAAAAGAAAACAGAGAAAAAAATTTAACAAGAATTAAATTAAAACAAGAAAAATTACACGCTGAAGCTCTTGAAACGGCAAAGAAAATTGAAGAAATCGGTATTTTAGAATTTTCTGCAAAGGCAGGAGAAAGCGGAAAATTATTCGGTGCTATTACAACTAAAAAACTTGCTGAAGAAATTAAAGCAAAAGCAGGTGTTGAAATTGACAGAAAAACAATTTCTCTTGATGCTCCGGTTAATAAGCTCGGTAAATTTACAATGACAATAAAATTAACATCAAAGGTAAAAGCTGTAATTGATATTAATGTTACTGCTTCAGAAGTTTTGAAAGAAGAAGTCGAAGAAAAATCAGACGAAGAATAATTATTTTCTTTTATTTTAGAATATGTTTAAAAAGACCTCAAATAGTAATTTTGAGGTCTTTTATTTTATATTTATAAAAATGAATATAAATCATATTTTTATTTGAAATTGATTTAATTCATGTATAATAGATATGTATTCATTTTTTATTTAATAAAATGAAATACAATCATACGTAAATATAAGAATAAGGCTTGTAATTATTATGAATATATTTCAAAAATTAAACATGAATTTCAATAATATTGGTCATCCGCCTTATGATTATTACTTCCTCAAAAATTTGGATGAGAAAGAATATCCCCGCTATTTAGCGAAGCTGTTTTATATGAATACGGGAGAAAAACTGCCGTTGAAATTTGATTTTAAAAATAAATCATGGATTATTGATAAGAAAAGAT
>CAJONH010000226.1 GCA_905235825.1 Candidatus Gastranaerophilales bacterium | reverse complement strand
CGAAATTTGGGAGTGGTGACTTTAAAAAGTGAGCACTTTGCCGGCGGGGTTGACACGGCGGCAGAGTGCGAAACCAGATTAAATAAAGAATAGTTTGTAAATTGAAAATAAAAAATATTAAAGCAGATACTTCTCTCATAAATTTTTATAAAATTAGTGTATAATATATTTGTGGAAAATAAAATGATAAATACTTATGTAAAACATCCGAATGCCGAATATGTAATGCCGTTTTTATTTAATATCGGCTTCTTTATATCGGCATTAACGGAATTATTAAAAAATGAACATAATCCGATTAAATATGTATATGGAACTTTAAAAAGCGAATGGTCGGGAGGAAGACCTTCTCCTATGGCAATTTCCGATTTGGAACAAATCGATAAATATATAGAACGGCTTACAAACAGAAATTTTACACCTACTTTTACGTTTACGAATTTATCTCTCAATAAAGAAAGTCTTAAAAATGAATATTGCAATAAACTCTTGGATATTGGAGTTAAGCACAAATGTCACTTCATTGTTGCTTCCGATATTTTATATAATCATATAAAAAGCCGTTATAAAGATGCACAAATGGTTTGTTCGGTTGTTTTACCAAGCATAAAATTTAAAAAACTTTTCTTTAATGAAACTAAGTTTTACAATGAAATGCTTGATAAGTATGAAATTGTTGTTGTCCGCCCTGAATGGACAATTGAAAATCTCGATAATATTTCAAAAATTATTTCTGACCCTTCAAGAATTGAGGTGCTTGTAAATCAAAGCTGTGCATATAACTGTCCGAATGTTGAACGTCACTATAAAATTATTGGAGAGCTGGAACACGGTAAAATTACAAATGAAAAATATTCGCAAATTTGGACTAATTTCTGCCCTAATCAAAAAGCTCCCGATAAACAGCGTTCTTTGATTATAAATGATGAAAAAATAGATAAAATACTTTCTCAGGGAGTTAAAAAGATTAAGCTGCAAGGAAGAACATATCCGCTGAATTCAATGCTGAATGAACTCACAAGGCATTTTTTCAGACCGGAAATTCCGCCTGAAACAATTCGCAAAGAATTGCAAAATATATACAGAGAATCACAAAATAACAACCGGAATTAAATTATGTGATATAATTTTCTTATGTTTAAGAAGGCATATAACGTTTTAAAAAATAATACAATATTTATACAGCCTATGTTGCTATGGCAGATTGCTTTTGCCGCTGTTATGCTTTTTACGGCAAACAGAATTCAGCTGTTTATTCCAAGAATTACACTATGGATTTCGATTATTCTGCTGTTTATAGCATGTCTTTCGGGCTGGATGTATATTAATAAATACGCTGTTCTTACTTACAATGAAAAAGACTCGTCCGATGAAACAACAGCGAAAACCATTCAAAATTTTAAAAAGTTTTTTGAAGGTATAGGTGCTGATTTTTTTAGATTTCTTTTTGCAAGTATCGTAACTGCCGGAATATATTTTGCTGCATTCTACTGTATCTATAAATTTTGTCTTACTAATTACGGTATTCCTTTATTTTTGACCGATTTTATTAATTTGTCACAGACAGGTACAAAAGAACAGCTTATTCAATTTATAAGCACAATTCCCGAAAATGATAAACTTATATTTTCAAAATGGGTATTAACAATAAATTTAGCATTGTCGGTTTTAAACTTTTTTTCGCTTTTATATTTTACTGTTATGAGTTTTGAACGGAAAAATTTTATTATATCTGTTTTTACTGCATTAAAATTTTTTATAAAAAATATATTTGAAGCAATCGGAATAATGATTTTTGTATTTTTTCTCTATTTTTTGATTAATATAATATCGGTATTGTTTGGTTTGAATTCTCTTCTTTTTGCAATATTGATAATAATTATTACATTATATTTTAATTATTATGTTCTTTTGGTATTCTGTTTTTATTATGACAAAACCCAAAATAACAGCAATAACAGGCCCGAGTTCATCAGGGAAGACAGCCTTAGCAATTCAACTGGCAAAGACTCTTAACGGTGAAATAATTTCTGTTGACTCAAGACAAATATATAAAGAACTTGATATAGGAAGTGCTAAACCTTCACCTGAAGAACGAGAAGGAATAACACATCATTTAATTGATATTGTTGACGTTACACAGGAATATACAGCCGCAAATTTTTGTGATGACGCACAAGCTAAGATAGAAGATATTGTAAAAAGAGGTAAAATCCCAATCTTAGCAGGAGGCACAGGATTATATTTCAGAATATTACTTCAAGACTTTGAACTGCCAAGAGTTGCACCCGATAAAAATTTGAGAGAAGAACTTCAAAAAAAGACCTCCGAAGAATTGTATAAACAATTACAAAAACTGGATTTCAAAATTTCAGAAAAAATTCATCCGAATAATAAAGTTAAAATAATAAGAGCTTTGGAAGTCTGCCTTTCATTAGGAATTCCTATGAGTGAAGCACAAAAGAAAAAAGAACCTGAGTTTAATACCCTGTGGATAGGCTTAAACAGTGAGGACAGAGAATTTTTATACGAAAGAATTAATAAACGTACTGATATGATGTTTGAAGCAGGTCTTTTAGAAGAAGCAAAAAATCTTTTTGAAAAATACGGCGAAAATAATAAAATTTTAACCGGAACAATCGGCTATCAGGAACTTTTACCTTTAATAAAAGGTGAAACCGATTTTGAATTCGCTTCAAATCTTTTAAAACAAAATACAAGAAGATATGCAAAACGTCAAATAAGCTGGTTTAAAGCAAATAAAGATATAAATTGGTTCGATATTAAAACTCAATCAATACAAAATATAAAAGAAAAAGCACTTGTTTTATTCAATAAAATTTGAAAGACTTTTTTATATACCAATATAAATATCTCAAATGGCAGTAAAGTCTTTAAAAAAATATGCTACTTTTATAAAAAATGAAAGGAGATATTTATGATGAATATGATTATTCGCTGGATATTACTTGCACTTACAGTAATGCTTGTTGCTTGGCTTATTCCCGGAATTACTATATCCGGATTTGTTGCTGCACTTATAGTTGTATTGGTTATGGGATTAGTTAACACTTTAATCAGACCGTTGGTTGAATTAATTTCACTGCCTTTAAATATGTTGACTTTAGGTATTTTCAGTTTGATTATTAATACACTTTTATTCCTTCTTGTTGCAAGATTTTCCCCCGGATTTCAAATTGACGGTTTTTGGAGCGGATTTTTCGGTGCATTGCTTTTATCATTCCTAACTCCTATTGTTGATAAAATAGGAAGGAAATAAGAAAAATAAAGATATTTCATTATTTTCATGCATTTTCAGAAAACTTAGAAGAATCATCGAGCAGTTTAATTCCATAATCGGTTCCGGTATCGTTCATATGTATACCGGGTTCTGTTTCTTTATAATCATATACTTCACCTGTATTTAAATCTAATTGTATATTTCTTTCATTGTCTTCTCCTAAAATATCGTATTCAACTATTTTTAGATTATGTTTGTTAATTGAATCTTCAATCATTTCTATTTTTCCTTCAGACCATTTTGTAACTCCTCCTATAATACGAACTTCTGAGGTATTAGGATTAAAATTAGCATTATCAAGAATTTTATCTAATTTCTCAATAGTTTCCGTTAAATCAAAATGAGCCATAAATCCTGTTTTTGTTTCTTTATCATAAATAGTTGCAACAACACAATTATTTACGTGATAAGTTTGCATTGAAGGTGTATCTTGTGAATATTTTTTTATTGCATAGCGGCCTTGCTCAACTAAAGCACTATTTGGGTCATCTTCGCATATTTGTCTTTTGGCATCTGTAGATATAAATTCACCGTCTGCTAAAATTTGACGCCCTTCTTTATAATCTTTATCATTCATTAATACAAATTCTCTATAACGATTTAAATTCGTTTCCGTGAAGCCATAAATGTCCATTCCTTCTTTAAGAATGTCCATTTCTCCTTCATTTTCACCTGAAAATTTTATAAAACTATCAATTTCATTTTTATCTAAAATTCCATTTTCATTCTCGTCATATCTTTTAAACGTACTCTCAGGAATACTCCCAGGAATTATTCTCATTTTATTTTGCCTTTCTATTATATATATATTATATAAAAAACAAATATTACAAAAAATGATATTTTTGTGAATATAATGTAAATATTATTAAGTTTTATTACAATGAATATATACTCCGTATTTCAATAACGGTGTGGATTTCGGAGAATTAGACAAAAAATATTTTAAAAATAT
>CAJONH010000225.1 GCA_905235825.1 Candidatus Gastranaerophilales bacterium | reverse complement strand
TAAATGAAACATTACAACCCCGAACACATATAAACTCCTAAATAATAAACACAAAAGAGACCATTAGGATGCAGAAATAAACCACTCATAGTAGTGGCTTTTTTTTGTATTATAACAGGTATTTTACACTAAATTTGATATAAAAATAACACTTACGATGCATATTCAAGTTTGCACGACTTTTTAAGTGTCAAAAATACAATTTTTAACAGGGATAATGAAATATATACAACATAATAAAAAAACAAAAATATTTTTTTTGCGTAAATTTTAATATAAGACCTTTATGAAATTTAATCCATTCTTATTATAGAAATATCTTGATTTATACTGACCGTTTCTTCTTGATATTCGTCTGAATATCTTAAAAAATATGGAGAAAATGCATTTATGCCTGATTGAATATAATGTAAATTGTCGTGTGATACATCATAACGTTTTTCTATTTTTATAAGTTTGCCGTTTGGAGCATGTATTTTAACTATAGTAGGTGCAACCGTCGGATCATAAGTAACCCAGCCGTATTCACTGTAGTATACTTCAACCCAGTTATGAGAGGGATTATATTCTCTTGCTATATTCCCGATGGCTATTCTTGCAGGAATGTTTTTTGCACGCAGTAACGCAACCATTATAGCTGCATATTCTCCGCATTTGCCTATTCTATGCATTAAAGCATGTTTTGCACCGGAAAGAGTTTCAGTTAATTGATATGACATATTATTTTGAATATATTTGTATACATTTTCAACAATTTCTTCTTTCGTTTCACCTTTTATTTCTTGTGCAATACTAATAATATAAGGATCATCGCTTTCTATTGCTTTTTCGGGAAGTAAATACTGTGTTACATCGGTTTCAGGAGTTATATTTTGATTTAATTTTTTTGCATTTTTTATGTTATATGTTCTAACCTGTGCAGTTCCGCTTATAATAATGTCATATTCGCCCGCTCTTAATTCGGGTATTTTGTATTTAGCAACCAGATTTCCTTTTATTTTTACAAAGGCATTTGGTTTTGGATTTATTATAAAATCGGAAATATATTGTCTTTCTTTTTCATTATTTGGTATCGGAATTAAAATTTCTACATTTTTTACATCAGAAAGAACACTAATTTTATAGGAATATATATATTTATACATAGCAAAAGGCGGCAAATTTGGATGAAAAGGAATATTTACGGGGGCAAAAGTATATACTGCCTGATTTTTAATATTCTGTTTTTGCTCTGATTGGTTTTCCTGTTTTAGTTTATTTTGATTTTTTATGCTTGAATTTTTTGAAGCTGATATAGATGTATAAAAAAAAGTTGATAAAACAACAGCTATTAAAATTATTCCGATATTAGTAAGAAAACTGTTTTTTTTATTGTACTTCATACATCAATTCCTTTGTCAATTATAACAGTTGTATATTTATTAGTCCAGTATTGCGTATATTTTCAAGCCCAATAAAAAAAGCCCGAAACAATTCGGGCAGATATCTACGTAAATTCTTTTTTATAGCAGATAACAGTTTAAGTTTTAGGATAATTTGTTCGAAATGCTAACGTACAACAAATCCGCTTCCTGAATAATTGTTGCCGTATCCTGTTGTTTTTCGGCAATTAAAATAGCAGGTACTCCCAACGGAAAGTTCCGGACACTCTGAACTTTTTATTTCATAATATGTTGTATCATAATAATCAGCATTACAACGATTAGTGCCAGACCACTGACCGTTGTATGATCTCCACTCACAATTAAAATCAGAAATTAAAGTCATATCCATAATAAAATCATCATAATATTTTAATATGTCATCTTCTGAGATATTTTCTATAATATCAAAATTCATTATTGTACCTTTCTAAATTAATCCAACTTCCCATTTTTTTATTCCGTTTTTTATCGAACTTCATAAATCCCGAATACTGGGTAAATGTCAGTTCGTTAAAATAAAGTTTGTTTTTGTATACCAGCCAATCACATCGTACAAATTTGAAATCTTGTGACAACTTGATTGATAAATCAAACGTTTGATTTATTAAATCATCCGCTTTTTCT
>CAJONH010000224.1 GCA_905235825.1 Candidatus Gastranaerophilales bacterium | reverse complement strand
GCATAGCAGGCACTATGAGCCCGATTGAAACAATATGCGGCAAAACTTCCTATCTGGTCAAACAGTTCTTTAGCTTCCTCCTGTTTCATACCTTTTCCGACACATTTTTCTATAAAAGGTCCTTCCAGTTTAACCAAATCTTCAGGGTGTTTCTTTGCCATTATACGGCGGACTCCGTCTGCTCCGCCGAGTGTGAAATCAGCAAGTACCTGAAATATTTGCATAATCTGCTCTTGATATACCAAAGTTCCGTAAGTATCTTTTAATATATCCTCTAATGCGGGATGTGCATAAGTTATCTGCTCCCTGCCGTGTTTTCTTGCAACAAAGTGTTCAACCATGCCCGAACCTAACGGCCCCGGTCTAAACAGAGCAACCAAAGCACCCAAATCTTCAAATACTGACGGTCTTAAATCTTTTACAAGTTTTTTCATTCCCGCAGATTCTAACTGGAATACTCCGTCAGTATCACCCGATGCAAGCATTTTATATGTTAATTCATCATCCAATGGAATATGATTTATATCAATATCTATACCGTGCCGTGCTTTTATCATTTCCAAAGTTTGAACAATAATTGTAAGGTTCTTTAAACCCAAAAAGTCCATTTTTAAAAGTCCGACTTTTTCACAATCTTCTTTTGGATATTCCGTTATAACATTTCCTTCTTTTGCCTTCTGTACGGGAACTATTTCATCTAAAGGATAGTGGGAAATTATTACACCGGCTGCGTGCATACCCGTATTTTGTTTAAGACCTTCTATATTATGTGCTTCATCAATGATTTCCCTTATCATTGCATCTTCGTCATATATTTTTTTAAAATCGGGAGAAACCTCTAACGCTTTATCTATGGTCATTCCTACTTCTTGCGGCACATAACCGCTGACTTTATTTGATATTTCAAAAGGCAAATCCATTACACGGGCAACTGCTTTTATTGCAGCTTTAGCCGACAGCGTACCAAAGGTTATTATCTGGCAAACTTTATCTTTTCCGTATTTTTGAGTTACATATTCTATAACTTTTTCACGTCCGTCGCCAAAATCTATATCGACATCAGGCATGCTTATACGTTCGGGGTTTAAAAATCTTTCAAAGAATAAATGATTTGCAATTGGGTCTAAATCCGTTATACCGAGGGTATAAGCAACAAGTGAACCGGCTGCCGAACCTCTGCCGGGGCCTACGGGTACTCCGTGAGTTTTTGCATAGTTAATAAAATCCCATACAATTAAGAAGTATGCATCATAGCCCATTTTATGAATAATTTCAAGTTCATATTTGTAGCGTTCTTCAAGTTCGGGAGTTATCACTTCATAACGTTCTTTCAGCCCTTTTCTTACAAGATATAACAAGTATGATTCTATTGTGTGGTTAGCAGGAACATCAAAAGAAGGAAGAATACTTTCGCCCATTTTTATTATCACGTGGCATTTATCCGCAATTTTTGCGGTATTCTCCATAGCTTCTTCAAAGGTTTCACTATCCAGCCACTTAAATGCATCCCTTAATTCGTCAGGAGTTTTTACATAAAATTCTTTATTCGGAAATTTAAATCTGTTTTCTTCACTTTTTAAAGCATTGGTTTGTATACATAACAGCGTATCGTGCCATGCTGCATCTTCTTTTCTTAAATAGTGGCTGTCATTTGTTATAACCATAGGAATATCTAATTCTTTAGCTATTTCTATTAAAGCGGGATTTGTACGTTTCTGCTCGTCTAAACCGTGGTCTTGAAGTTCTATATAATAATCCTCTCCAAACAGATTTTTATACCACTTAGCGGTTTCAACAGCACTTTCTCTGCTTCCATTCAGAAGCTCCTGTATAACTTCCCCCTGAAGACAAGCACTTAAACATATTAAACCTTCCGAATGCTTTTCAAGCAGTTCTCTGTCTATACGGGGTTTACGGTAAAAACCGTCGATATGGGCTATACTTACAAGTTTTACCAGATTTTGATATCCTGTATTATTTTTTGCAAGTAAAACTAAATGATATCTTGTTTTATCTTTATTTTCTTCTTTTGTTACATCCCCGTGGCAAAGATAAAACTCACAGCCTAAAATTACCTTAAAATCAGCAGCTTTACCTTCTCTATACAGTTCAATAGCTCCGTACATAACACCATGATCGGTAACGGCAACGGCATCAAAATTATTTTCTTTTGAAAATTTAATAAGGTCTTTCTGCCTTATTGCTCCATCCAACAAACTGTATTCCGTGTGTACGTGCAGCGGCACATAACGCATAATCCATCCCTCTGTAACAGACTTTCTTACTACTAATTTATCACATTATTATTTTGAAAGTAAATTAAATTTTATAAATATAATATATTTTTTAATATTTACTAATAGTTTACAAAACTTAAATATTTTTAAATTATTAGCAAATATTTAATTTACAAGTTTTATTACAAAGTGTATAATTTATATGATTATATGGATAAGGTAAAGAAAACAAGGTAAGGCGAGGTAAGTAAACTATGACAATTACTGTATCATCTGTAGGTAATGTACCTGCAAAAAAAAGTGTAAGTGCAAATGAATCAAAAGGTAAAACAATCGGGACAGTTGTAGGTGCAGGTGCAGGTATTGCATACAACGTAAAAAATCATGAAGCAAATTTCGGCTGGGCTATTGAAAAACATGTTAAAGCAGGTAACGGAACAAAAGCTCGTGCAATAGCATGTACTGTAGTTGCAGGAATTGTTGCCGCATCAGCAGGTATAGGCAGATTTATCGGCGGTTTGGCAGGAAATGCAGTCGATAAAAAATAATTAAAGTAAGCACTTTGCCTTCGTGTTAACTCCGCAGGCAAGTGCGAAACAAGATTAGATGATTTTTTTATAACGATATGTATATTATTTAACCCATTTAAAACTTTGTACATATCCTGAAGAGTTTATATCCCCTTTTATTATTGCTTGGAATGTTCGTGATTCATAATCACCTCCGGTAAAAGAGGGGATTTTTTCAACGTTATTTATAAAATCTTTTCGTCCGAAATCAAGAAAAGAAATTCCGGGAATATGCTTAAAGAAAGTATTTAAAGATGCGTTACCGATAGGTCCGAATATTGTTGATATCTTATTTGATAACTTTCCTAAAATTTCCATATCTGCTGTGGAATTTGAAATATTATAATCTCCGTGTAAATAAAGACTTAAATTTTCTCCTTTAGAGAAAATTTCAATATTTTTAGCAATTCCGTTTTCAAACATACAGCTGCCTGTTATTCCTGAAAAATAACCCGTTTTAACTAAATTTAGCAATTCCAAAACATTATTTAGTGAAAAACCTGTTACACCGCCTTTTACAATGTTACTTGCTCGTAATAGATATTCCAGTGAACCGAGTTTAGGCATTTTCCCTTCCGTCATGTCAAAATAAGCAAAGCCTGAAAGATTTTGTATTAAATCTTCATCGCTGTTTCCGCTTGTTTTTATAAAGAAATTAGCATTTGCAATTCCGTAAATTTGATTTTTTGCATCAAATAAATTATCGGCGAGATAATTTGAATCGACATTTTTAAATGCAAGTTCCGCATTCAAATTGGTATTTTTTAAATCATACAATATTTCACCGTCGGCACTGCCTTCGCCCAATTTTACCTTTAAATTCTTTATATTAAAAATTCCTTCTTTATTTATAGAAAATTTTCCCGCCAAATTTTCCGCAACATAGTTTTTTAATGTAAGTTCATTTACGTGCAGTTCTCCGTCTTCAATTTCAAATACAGACAAATCAATTGAATTCTTTTGAGATTTTTGACTGTTATATTCTGTCCTTACATTTGCGATGCTGTTTAAAAGTTTATTTGTATCTATTTTATCCGCATATATTTTTAATGTATCTATATGGGGTGATTTTTTTAAATTATTATCAAATGATGATTCTGCTCTTACCGCCGAATCATTTATAAAGCCGAAAAGTTTTAAATTTATGTTTTCATTATCGGTATTTAGTTTTATATTTTTTATAACGGTATCAACTATTGGTATATCTATATTTTTGGCATCCAATTCGCCGTCTATCATATTATTATGATACTTTAAATCACACATTATGGTTCCCTGTTTAAACACGGGTCTGTCGGTTAGTGCATTTAACAGTTTTGCGGAAAGGCTTTTTTCTGTTTTTATATATGCATATTTCGGTTCATAAGTATTATTTTTTTCATTCCATTCCAGTATTCCGTTTCCATAAGCGAATAAAGCAGGATACACGGTATTATTCTGAGTTGTTATATATTTATAATAATCAACATTTTTTACATTTATTTTATCTTTTGTAATTAAAATATCGGATTCAAATATGCGTTTTTCCGCACTATCCGCAATTTTAACATCCGAAAGTACGGCATAAGCCTCAGGATATAATGTGATTTTTGGTTTTATTTCTATATTTCCTTCACTGCCTTTTATGTATGCAGATGCATTGATATCCCCTGATATTGATATTTTATCGGATATAATTTTAGGTATAAATTTTTGAATGAAATCATTATCCGGTTTTACGGTAATATAACCGTCAATATATGGTTTTGTGTAAATATGCGACAATTTTAAATCGGCAAAGACAGGCATTTTATCCAAATTAACCGCCGCATTTTTTAGAGTCAGTTTATCATCCGTTATTTTTATTGAAAAGTCATCTGCTTTTATCGGCAGTGAACTTGCCGTATGAACAAAAGATAAGCCTTTTATATCGGCATTTGTATTTAGAATATTTTTCTTAAATGCGGTATTGAAATTCATAATACCCTGATATTGTGAAAAACGGCTTATTATATTACTGATTTCTTTTGGCATTATATTAATTTCATCCAAATGATTTAATGCATTAAGATTAAATTCAGGTGAAGATATTGTAACATCATATATCGGATTAACGGTATCAACTTTTTTTACATTTCCCGAAATATTAACATTAGAATTAAAAATATCAGCATTGATGTTATCAATCTTAACATCTGCTTTATCCAAAATAATTTTCCCCGATTTTGCTTTTATCATTGCATTTTCTATATCGGGTAAAATGTTCATAACCGTATAAACTTTATTTGTAAGGAAATCAGCTGATTTTGCTTTATAAGTTAAATAAAGGTCATGTTTTACATCTAAATTGTAAAGAGAAGATATATTCGGATAATTTTTCGGATACAAATATGATTCCGTTAAAAATTTTATCGTATCTCCCATTTTAATTGAATTACTTTTTACCGTAAGGTCAACATCAGGAATTTTCGTTTTGATATCGGTAATGACTTTTCCCGAAATTAAAACGGAGGAATTTCCAGATTTTGCATAAATATCTTTAAAATCAGATACTGTTTCCGTAAAATTCACTTTACCTTTTATTTTTTCCAAAGGGGTTTTAAACCCGTCAAGAAAACATAAAACATCATAAAAATTAACAAATCCGTTTACTTTCATATCGGTAAACGCTTCCTCCGGCGGAAGGGGCGGTTGTCCGAACGGAACCGGAACGATATTTGCAGTAATATTTACAAATAAATCCGTTTTACCTTTCGGATTTTTAAATAATGCCAAACTTTTTTTTACATCTTTTAAAAGTTCGCTTTTATTTATTATTTCCAATAAATCATTTGATTTTAAATTATTTGATGCAATATTAAAATTTAGATTATTATTTATTTTAACAATACCGTCCACGGAAAAAGGATGATTCTGCATATATCCTCTTTCTGATTTAACGGTAATATTATCACCTTTAAAATCGAGTCTGCCTTTTGCGTTTGTAATTTTTCCGTATAAGCCGTTGTATGTTAAATCAGCGTTGTCAAAAGCACAGTATCCGTCTAAATCAATAAAATCCAAAGAACCTTTTACGTGAACATCAAGCTCTCCTTTACCTGATGTTATAATCATATCGGGTAAAGGCCCCAATTGAAACATAAATGCATCGCTTATAGGCATAACAAGTTTATGTGCAAGCGGGAAATCAAGTTTTTTTGTTGTCTTTATTGTTACATCATTTACTCCGTCACGAAACATATAGGTTGTACCCTTGATTTTAGCTGTCTGTTTATTTGGCATTTCAAGCAATATATCCATATTCAGCTTACGCTTATCAAAAGTAATATCAACAGTTCCTTTATGAAGTTTTTGTACGGATTTATCAAGAATACGTATATTTCTGCCTTTTGCCCATCCCGTAATATCGGGCTGAGGAACTTTCCCCTTTACGTGTGCCTGTGCATCCATATCGCCATATATACCGTATTTTTTGATTTTTTCAATAATCATAGTTTCTTTTACCAGTGCGGGAGGTAAAAGTGATGCAATATTTTCCGTCCTTGAATTTTTTACGGATATATCAAGGTCTAAGACGGGTTTTTCTTCAAGATTTATTTTCCCGTATCCTGTTATATCAATGTTATCGGCATCATATTTAAAATGTTTTATTTGAATTGTATTATCAAAAAGATTTACGGTTGAACTTAATTTATTTTCTCCTGCGGCAAATATATAATTTTTCCAATCTTTTTGGTCATATGTTACATTGTTAAATTTTGTATTTATAACTGCCTGTGTTG
>CAJONH010000223.1 GCA_905235825.1 Candidatus Gastranaerophilales bacterium | reverse complement strand
AAGTGCATATATTTTTGGATTATTTCCATTAAAGAATCTTTTTTAAGCACCTTTTTCCATAAATATGATGTTAAGTATTCATCATCAGTTTTGGGGTTGCCTTTACCGCCGACATTTCCTGCTCCGTTTGAACCTTGATTAAACGGCAGAAAATATGTACCTGCTCCTTGAAGTCTTGTTGTCATATATACATCATACAAATCAACTGCAAAATGAACTAAAACTCTTTGTTTAAATTCAAACATTTTATCTTTTGTTGCTCGGTCAAACTTGTATTGGTTTATTGCGTTAGTTACATCCTGACCAGTGAATTGATTTTTAAGCTCCATAGATACAACAGGAATACCGTTAAGCAGAAGAACTATATCAATACTTCTTTCATCCAAAAGAGAAAATTTCATCTGCCTTGTACAATGCAAAATATTTTGAGCATATTTTTCATTATGTTCAGGGTTCATTTTTGTTTCAGGTTTAAAATAACAGGGCAAAAATTTTACACCCCTGTCTTTAAAACCGTGTCTTAAAACGTGTAAAAGGCTTGTATCTGATATTTCTTCTTGAAAACGTTTTAAAAGAGCCTGTTCAGGGTTATCAGGGTAATTTCTCGTGTGTTTTTCCCATTCTCTGGGCTGTGTAGTTTTAATAAAATGCAAGAATGTTTCTTCGTCTATTGCTGATGCCCTGTTTAAATTTTCGGGATTCCCTTTTTGATAGCCGCCCTCTTTTGATACTAAAAATTTTTCAATCGCTTCTTCAAAATTTTTCTCTTTTAATAATGTATCTTGCATTTATTAACCTTCTTTTTGTTCTATCTGTTTAATTTTTTTTGCATTTTGCTTTGTTACAATACTTTTACCTGTTTGTTTTTCAATATTTTCTCTTGCCTGTTTTGCAACTTTTCCGCCTTGCTTTGCAATATTAATATTTTCATTCATAGTTAAAGGATTTTTCTGTTTTGAAATTTCAGTTGTTGAAACTTCGGCAAGCATATTTAAAACTAATTCCATATTAGACATATTATCTCTAAGATTTTCTTTTTTTAATCCTTTAAATTCTTTATAATCTTTTGTTTTCATTCCTGCCCATTCTTTTGTAAGAATATCAGTTAAAAAAACGTATTGTGAATCCTTAACTCCGCTTCTTTTCCATTCGTCAGTTAACTCTTTTCTGACTTCAATTGCTTTAAGTCTTTGATTAATCCAATTTTCTAAATAACCTTTATTAAGATAAAATTTTAATGCACGGTTAATTGCGATTTCAGGGTCTTGCATTTCATCTATACGTTCTTTACCGACTTGTGCCAGCCAAAGTTTAAAAGGTTCTGCCTTTTGGCTTGGGATTGATTGAACAAGCCTTAAAACACCTTGTGTATCAAGAACATCAGTATTGTAGAATTTACCGTCAGCAGACTGCATTTTTAGTTGACTACAATTTGTAGTCAACTCACTCCCTTCTTTTTTTAGACGTGTTTTCAGGACGCTCCAATACTTTCTTGGCTCAGGGCTTTCTGTCAAAATCGCGACAATATCTACGACAGAAAAGAACCATTCTTCTTTTTCTTTATCCCATAAAGTTCTCACTTTGTAGGATTCAAATAATTTTATAGATGTTTTTTTATCTTTTTCTGTTGGTGGCATTTTATTAAACCTTTATTTTTCACTTAGTTATTCTTCTGCTTTTATTTCTTCCCAAGTAGTTATTTTAGTATTGTCAAAGATTTCACCCAAATCATTTTTTGTTACTATATCTTCTTTTTGTGGAACTTCTATATTTTTTTGATTGTTATTCTCTATAACCTCTAATCCTAAAATATCGTGTAAATATGTTTTACCTATACATTTACCAACAGAAGTAAGTTTGGAAGATGATGTTGCTAATTCTTTCCAAATACTATCAAGATGTCCTATTTTAGATTTTATATCTATTGGAATATCATATAATTTACCTGTCAGTTCATCATAAAAACTCTTTGGCAAATAGGATGTAATATCCCAAGCAAATGTAAAAGAAACAACTACACCATTTCCTATAATATTTATTCCTAATTCCTGTAATTTATTAAATGGAATATCAATAAGATTTGCTATGTACTTATTATAAAACTCTATAAAATTTTTAGAATTTGTGTTATTTTTCACATAATTTGATTGAAATAAATACAAAAAAGCAATAATTTTTAAATGGCTTTTTGTTAAATTTTTCATAATAGTTATTGCTTGCGATAATATTATTGAGTTTTCATCATCTTCCGTTACGAATTTGTTATATATTAAATCAGCAAGGATTTTTCTTCTCTCAATATCGTTGGTTATATATGCTATTTCATTTGCTTTTGCAATAGTATATAAAAGTTCTGGATTTTTCATTTTTTCTTGTATATATACATTTGAAATTCCATTTTTATCTAATAATATCTTCAAATCATCGTTTAACATTTTTGCATTTTCATTTCCGTGCGATAAAGCTTTTATTATTGCATCACTGCAATCTATGTGTTGCAATATTGTAACTTCATAATTTTGATTTATTATTTGTGAATTATCATTATTATAGTTTGTTGTACCGCCAATTTGCGTATGTATATTATCAGCGGCTTTCAATTCAGTATTTAATTCTGCTTTTGCATTAATGTTTGCCAATCCTGCTTGAATATTGTTATTATCCATTATGCAACAACCTTTCTTTTACCTGTAACACATTCATAAATAAGAGATTTTTTGTATTCGGTAAATTTTTCTATAACCTGTTCCTTATCTGCTATTGCTTTGTCTATTTCAGAACATTTTTTATCGAGATATTCAACTATACTTTTTTGTTCATCAATATTTGGTAATGGAATTTTAAATTCCTTAATTTTATCTAAATGTAAATTAGTGATTGTTCCAGTTTTACCACCAATAGCAATTTCAGTCCATATTAGAGTACTTCTGAAGTAATAATACAAATATTCTACAGTAACTTTTGATGAAACTTTTATAAGACATAAACTTACAAAAATACTAAAAGGGCTATCCCAATTTATAATTTTAGGAATACCAATAGAGCCATTTTTTGATACCAATAAGTCCCCTTTTTCAGGTTTACACCTTTTTATAAGTTCTTCATGTTCATTTGTTGGAATGTGCATTACATTTTCAAAATCAATTTCATCATTTCTATTTTGTAATGCAGATATGTCGGTAACTCTTAAAAATGGGATACCATCTTGTGTGTATGTCGGAGTACTATGCGTTCCATCAATTATTTGTTTTGATAATCTTGACAATTTCCAAATTTCCCAATGTTGAGGGATTTTGCCTATCCATTCTATACTGCTATCTTTTAGCGGAACGGATTTGTCTAAACCTTTTGTTACGGCTTCGGTGATAATAGATTGCTTATACTCTTTTAACTTTTCAATAACCGATTTTTCTGTTTCAATAACATTATCAATTTTACTACATTTATTATCTAAATAATCAGTTATTGATTGTTGTTCTTCTAAATTTGGTAAAACAACATATTCTTTTGATAATAAATTTGTCAAATCAAGATTCTGTATTCCTGTTGTTTGTTTTATGTACTGATATGTTATACCATTTTGATAAAATGAAACTAATAAATATTGTATAAATTTTGGTAAAATATTTTGTCTAACCCTTAATCTATCCATAAAATTTGCATATAAAGCATTAAACGATTCGTTAAATATAATTGTTCTTCCGACAGGAGTTTGCTCCCCACCTCCGGATTTTTCTATCAATATGTCATTTCTTTGTAATGTTAGTTTATTTATAACATCAGAAGTGTAATTTCTTACAGTATAATCAATGTCGTGTTTTATCGTCATTTTTGGATAATCAAAATCAGCAATTCGTATGCAAATTCTATCGTTTTCATTATTTTGAGGTTCTTCACCCCAAGCACCACCGTCACGATTAGAAAATACTCGTTTTAATGTCAGTATTTCCCATTCGTGAGGAATTTTACCAATCCACTCAATTCCAGAATCTTTATAAGTTTCATATTGTTTCGTGATTTTTTCTATTTGCATAATTTGTTTTCTTTATCCATAATTTCTTCATATTTTTTATACAAATCATTAAACATTTCTCTGTTTTGTGTATATTCCTTTAATGGTATATGATATATACTAAATGGAGTACCTCGTGAAGGAATAAAATTGCTTAATGATTTTATAATTTCATATTCTAATTTGTATATTTCGTCTGTAAAAAGATATTTTGTTGAAAGATTATATTTATACAAGTCAGCTCTAATAATTTCCAGTTCATATATAACTTCTTCATAATTTTTACCATATGGTACAAAAAGTTCAGCCTTATAATCTTTTATATAATTTATGTTTTTATGAAAATTACCCCAAGTATCAAAGACATTTCTAATATGTTCAATGCGTAATTTTAATAATTCTGTTTGCTGCTGTTTGAACTGAATATTTTTCTGCTCTCTGATAAACCAAGCAGTACAAATTGCAACTGTTGGTGTTAAAAGTGCAGATAAAATATCTATAAAAGATTTTATTGTTTCTATTTGAATATTACACATTAATTCCTCGTACAAAACTAAAATTTTCTGACAAATCTTTTGATAAAACTAACGATTGATTTAATAAATCATCAACAGGTTTATTTATTTGTATATCATTCTCAATTAAAACATTATCAATTATGTTTAAATTCTCATCATATAAACTTATATATCTATCCTGAAGTCTTACAATAAATTTAGGTATTTCATTAAAGCAATAAAACTGTATTTCTTCAGAATTTTTATTAATTTCATCTCTCAATAAAGATTCAATTAAAATTTTAGGCTCAATACCTTTATATTGAAGTTCAAATCCATTCCAAGCCCAAAATTCTTGTTCCAACCAGCCTATCATATTTCTTTTTGCAAGTTCAAATATGGGTTTTGTATTTAAAAATTCTTTTTTGTTTTTTATCATATACTGCCACTTGCAGCCGTGATTGCACTTAATTACATAGCTATTTGGAAGTTTGTCAAAATCTATTTCGTCAAAACTATCGCATATCTGCAACACAGGCTTTAAATATTCTTCCCCGATTTTTTCTTTGACATAATCTCTAACTTTTATTTTATCCGTGCAGTCACGTTTTAATGGTGTTGAGTCATACAGCTTTAGCCATTGTATTTTTTGATTAAACGTTTTACATTTGTTTTTATCAATAACCCATGCTTTTTTGCCAAAATCAAAACGCAACGGCAGTTTTTCGCCTGTTCTATAATTAAATATCTTGGCTAAATATTTTGGATACTCGCTTTCAGGAAGATTATACAAAAAGTCATATTCCCACGGCGGTTCTCCAATTCCATCTTTTTTTAGAAAATTTTTTAATAAAATCATGTATTACACAATCTATTTTTATACTTTATGTCCTTTGTTTGTATTTTATTATATCGAATTTTTTTTGTCAATATATTAGCATTAAAGAATGGATAAAGAAATTTTTTTTAAATTAGGTTCAAAAATTAAATATCTTAGAAATAAGAATAACATTTCGCAAACAGATGTTTCATTAAAAACAGGACTAACTACCAGGTCTATAAGTCGTATTGAAACAGGAAAAATTGATCCAAAATATTCAACACTTGTTAAAATAGCTGAAGCCTTGGAGGTTGAAATATGCGAACTTGTTACTTTCACGTTATAGCAATTTTAAAATAATTTAAGTTAAGTGAATATGATTAAAAAACTAAGCACCACAGGTAACATGTATTATTTTTATTTTGATAAAACTACTCTTGCTCTTATAAAATTTACTCCTTTAAAATCGCAACTTTAAATTCCTTTTCGCTTACAGAGTAAGCCTTCCGGTGCTGCACTTGTCGGCTTTTTCTGTTCGCTTTCCGACTTTTCAGCCGTCCGGAATTTCGCCGTGTCAACCCTGCCGGCAAAGTGCTCACTGTCTTCTCTTACACGCATTAAACGGCATTCATGTCGAAGGCTCAACACCTCCGCCATTTCAGCAATTTT
>CAJONH010000222.1 GCA_905235825.1 Candidatus Gastranaerophilales bacterium | reverse complement strand
TTCGTATCTTGTATATATATAAAAACAAAATGAAATGCATAATTGCTATATAAAGTATATATTTTTAAAATATTTTTTGTCTAATTCCCTAAAATACGCACCGTTATTGAAATACGGAGTATATATTCATTGTAATAAAACTTAATATGTTTAATTGAAATTTTAGTATTATAATTAAATATAAGCGGGTGTAATTCAGTGGTAGAATGCAACCTTCCCAAGGTTGACGCCGCGAGTTCGAGTCTCGTCGCCCGCTTATTTTGTTATTTATTAATCTGTTTGGGAATGAAAATTTTTATACTTGTTCATAAAATTAAAATATTATGAATATAGTAAACAAATTGTTAAATGTATATAAAGAAAATACTAAATTAATTATTGATGATTGGACATTGAAACACCAATATATATCAGGAATGAAAAAATGGATAGCCAATATAGTTCCGGTTGAACTTTTGACAAGAAGATTAAATGAATCTGTTTGTTCATTGGTTACGTTAAGTGAAGATGGAGTTTTTTATGATGTTTTTCCCGATAATATTCAAACACCAAATTATGGTGATAATTGGGGTGTAAGTGCAAACTATATAGAAATAAACAATCGTGCCATAGCTGAAATGACAAACAATCTATGCCGTAGAGGATTGAATAGCACTATAAAAATGTTGCCCGCAATTCCTCCGAGTGCAAAAAGCTGGGCTAATTGCATTATCTTATCTCAAATCTTTCCTAATATATATGGTGATGGTTATAATAAACCTGCTGAAGTTGAAAATTCCATATACGGAATAAAGTTAAATTCAGGGTACAGCAGAAATATAATTGATTATGATATAGCTGATAAACTTACACCATTCGAGCAATTTAAAGCATTTAATGATTTAGCACATTTTCATGGATTAAAAACAGGATTTAGAACCGTAATTTCTGCAGACCAAATAAAAGTTGTTCAAAAAGACGGAAGCGACCACGTATTCAATTGGAATAATGAAGAACATTTTAATTTATTTTTAAATTCTCATATAGAACTTATAAAAATGGGTTTTGAGGCTGTATTTATTGACTCTGCCAAACATATAGGCGGCTATGATATGGAAAATTATACAGGTGTCGGTGCTTTACCTTCTTACGAGCAAATGCAGTATATAATACACGAAATAAGAAGCAGAAGCGGTATAACTCATTTAAGTTTTTTCGGAGAAAAAAGTTCAGGTGACTTTAAAAGATATGAAAAACTGGGATTATCAACAGGAACAGGTTTTATCGATCCTGTTGATTTTAATTCGGTAAAAAAAGAAGCTGTTGAATATAAATATTCAAAAAATTATTCTCCGGGTGTTGAAGTATCAAATGATAATGATTCTGGAGGAAGAAGCTATGAAGAAAGGCTTCACAGAATAAATAATTCTCTTTTTGCTTATGAATACCCGAGTGACAAACTTGCAAGTTTTATGCAGACTGAAGATATATTTCCTTTAAGATATGATACAAATACTCATCATTTAATGATGGCAAATCCGTCTTATTCAACAGATGGAAGTCCGAAAAGTCATTGGGAAAATCTTTTTACAAAAGATGACGGCAGAGAATATAATAAAAAAGTTGCAGAGCTTTTCTCTTATAGTCTAAATCTTTAGTCCGCATCAACCGGCTCTTTAAGAATTGCTGAAATTGCTTCTTTTGCATTTGACTTTAACAAATCTGAAATATTGGGAAGAATTGTTAATTGACGAAGAACATCTACAACTCTTTTAAATATTCTGACGATATCACCTTCAGAAGAATCAACCTGTTTTGCAATATCCTCCCACGGAGTATTTTGTACCCATTGTTCAATAAGTGAACAATAGTAAGAATTAATATACATTTCTGTATCAATATCGGCTTCACGCTGCATTATTGCAATGCGTTTTCTTATTTCTTTGATTTTGTTTAAAGCCTTTCTTGTATTTTTACTGATTGGAACAGAAGGATATACATCCGTTCTCAGGTCTTCCGTTATTAATGCACAAATGACGGAAGCCAGTTCAAACGGTTCAAGATTATTCAATATTCCTTGCAAAATGATTTCAGACAGGTACAATTCATTTTCTGCTCTAATCATTGAACATAAAACCCCCTTATCGGTCGGAACTCCGTTTTGAATATAACCTGTTTTTTCTAAAATTTCTTTGTGTGCAATAAATTTTTCCCAGTAGATATCTTTTTGTTTCTCTATATTTTTACAAATTTCTCTGTATTTTTTTTCATATCTTTCCAGTACTTCAAGATTTTTTCTGTGTTTTTTATATCCCTTACAAAGACCGCAGGGATATTTTTCGTATTGTTTTCTTATATTGCGTGAAATGTTTTCATATTCAATAACTTCCGGAGCATTTTTATTTCCCTTCGGTTTTGCTTGTTTTAGAAGTGTTTTTACAAGTTTTCTGTATACAATGTATTTATCTTTTAGTTTATTAAATTCTAAAAAGTCTTCATTTGAAAATCCGTGTGGACATTTTTCGCTTTTAATCTTACTAATTGTTTGTTCATAGTTTATTTGCTGTAGAATAATAGGTTTTAGT
Organism: Candidatus Gastranaerophilales bacterium; assembly: GCA_905235825.1. Taxonomy (GTDB): domain Bacteria; phylum Cyanobacteriota; class Vampirovibrionia; order Gastranaerophilales; family Gastranaerophilaceae; genus Avigastranaerophilus. Next base: position 718 of record CAJONH010000222.1, on the reverse strand, counting down.
CTATCATGCGAAGAAAAATATCCAAAACTTTTGAGTATAAGTTCTTTAGCCTGTTCAAGCTCCAAATTTTGAAGTAAATTTAAAACCATTGAATATCCTGGGGAAAATTGACTTTCTAACGGATTAGAAGGACTTTTAACAAGCTCTGCCACTTCATCCGGAGTTTGAAATTGAGTTCCCATAATAACAACATAGCCTATTTTATCCATTCCCCTTCTGCCCGCACGACCTGACATTTGTAAAAATTCATTAGCACTCAGCATTCTATGCCCTGAATCGGTTCTTTTACTTATTGCAGATATAACAGTTGTACGAGCAGGCATATTTATTCCTGCCGCAAGAGTTTCGGTTGCAAAAACAACTTTAATCAATCCTTTTTGAAATAACCTTTCAACAAGAAGTTTCCATGCGGGTAAAAGCCCTGCGTGATGCGAAGCAACCCCGTTATACAAATATTCAAGATTTTTATTTTCTTCAAGATATGTATGCTCTTTTAAAAATTCCGCTATTTCACTTCTTATTTGTTTTGCTTCATCATCTGTAATAAGATTGATTTGAGAGCATTTTTCCATATTTTCATCACATTTTTTACGGGAAAATGTGAAATATATTGCAGGAAGCATACTTTTTTCGTGTAACACTTTTATAACATCTTTTACTGTATTTAACTTTTTAGCCTGCTTGCCGTAATAAGACATTTTTTTCTCAGGTTTAATCC
>CAJONH010000221.1 GCA_905235825.1 Candidatus Gastranaerophilales bacterium | reverse complement strand
TTTTCAATATGGATAATAGTGCAGATACAAGTACAGCAGAATATGCCGGTCGTTTAACCATGGATGCAAGCAATATTGCATTAGGAAAAGGTACACTTCAAAGTTTGGATTTGTACAAAAAAAATACATCGGGAACTAATACTGCTAATAAATTAATAGGAGAAAATACGGCAATAGGACATTTTTCACTTATTAGAAATACGCAGGGGTATAGAAATACTGCAATAGGGAAAAAGACTCTGTCTAATAATTTTAAAGGTGCAAATAATACTGCATTAGGCTTTGCTTCTTCATATAAACTCGGTAAAAATGAAACCTATGCAACAACCTATACTACTTCACAAAATGCTCCAAATAGTGATAATACTGCACTGGGAGCTGAAGCACAATATGATTTACTAACAGGTCGTGCCAATACAGCGGCAGGTGTTAATTCAATGCGTTCTATAACATCGGGTGAAGAAAATACCGCAATCGGTATGAATGCAATGTTTGGTACTAAAGCACAAAATATAAACGGAACTGTCAGTGCTACAGCAAGTCAAAATACTGTTTCACCGACAGGTTCTTTCAACACGGCAGTCGGAGCATGGTCATTAAGTGAACATGTTTATGGGGATTATAATCTTGCTTTGGGGTATAATTCCTGTAAGGGGTTAAGAAGCGGAAATTATAATATTTGTCTTGGTGCCGATGCCGGTAAAAATTCGGCATTACTAAAAGATAAATTCGGATTATATATTGGCGGCGGTTATTCGGCAGCTGATTTATCGGCGGTAACAGGAAGTACACGTAATTATCCGGTTATAGAATATACAGCCCCATTGCTGGCGGGGCATACCGCAAAAACCGTAGCAGATGATACATACGCTAATGTTGTTTATGATCAGGAATTACTGGTTAATGCACGTAAAGTCAAATTTCAGCCTTATCTCGGTAAATTTCCTGTATTTGAGTTTGACATGAAATACGGTTCTGCCAGTGATGGATATGAAGCAGGCAATGCTGTTAAAACCCGATACGGCAGTGCTAAGTTTAATTTTATAGATTCGGGAAGTTCTACTGTAGATAATTCAATAAGTTTAAGTCTTGCAGGAGAAATAAGAGGAACATCTAAGAATAAACTCCTTCTTATTGATGCATGGAATCCTCATATACAATACGAGGGCAGCTCAAGTCCATTAAAGGATGATTATTCCGATATTTATATAAATAATCAATTGTTAATTGATTTTCCAAAAGTATCTGCTCGAAGTACCGAAACGCAAATTGTCAATATTGCTCTGCGTAAAACTACTGCAGAAAAAGCCGATACTCAGGTTGAAGGAGTTCCGCTGGTACTTAACGGGAAATTTTTTGTAACTTACTCAGCTGATACTCCAAGAGTAGAATTAAATAATGATAAGGGCTTCTACGTTAATACATCCGATAATAATGGTTCATTCTTGCAGTTAAAAAACGGAGGCGGTTCTAATTTATATCTCCAAATGTCATCAGGTAACCATGATCAGCACTTTTCTGCAAATGCTGAGCAGTTTGAAGCATTGTTAACTAAGGATAGAGGTATTCAGATAAAAAAGACAGCTAGTGACTTTATTAAAATGGGCATAGCAGATGATGATTCTAAAGAGATAAAACTTGATTATTGGGATTTAAAAGTTCCGGGTTTTGCAGGAAAATATCAGGGGAAAGAGCCGATACTTGTTCAGAGTACTTCATTAGTATATCTTTTAGGTAAAATTTCTGCTAATATAGCAGGACTTTCATCAGATGAAAGATTGAAAAATATTTCAGGTGATACTTCCGTAGGATTGAAAGAACTTAATCAATTGGAAATAAAAGATTTTACCTATAAACAAGATCCAAATAAAACCAAACATGTCGGTGTTATAGCCCAGCAGCTGCAGAAGGTGCTTCCCAATGCCGTATTTAAAGATAACGACGGTTATTTAAGAATAAGAGAAGAACATATACTATTCACGGCTGTTAATTCAATTAAAGAGTTATTTAAACAGGTTCAAGAGTTAGCATCTAAGATTGTCGGTTTAGATAAGAAAATTACGGAGCTTGAAGCTCAAAATAAATTGTTAAAAGAGCAAAATGCCGCTTTTGAAAAACGATTTGCCGAGCTTGAAAAGAAACAGGCTGTTTTAGAAAGTAAACAAATAAAACTGGAGAAAAAACAGGCTGCTGCTAAATAATAAAAAAGGGATTCACTTTATGTGAATCCCTTTTTTTATGTAATATTTATATTTCTCTTACATCGACATTATAAGATTTTTTACTGTCTATAGATATATATTTACTTCCTGCCATTGAATCAAGATAGAACTTTCTATTACCTGTATTGCCTATTGGTGTTAAAGTGAGGTGTTTTTCTTTAAATTCTTTTAAATCAATGCTGTTATAATTATCACCCGCATAAAATTCAAAATCATTATTTCCTTTTACTTCTTTTGCGTATTCATAAGCATAATCAAGTAAATTATTTTTTATATCTTCGCTGTCTTCATAATCTTTGTCAAGGGAAATTCCATCAATAACAAAAGCCTTTTTTTCGGTTGAAGGGTTGTTTGAAAAATACACGTATGCATTACCGATTGTCTTTTTATTATTTGCAATTTCAATTATTTGAACAGGAGTATTAATTAAAGAATCTATTGCTCCAAAAGCATTTTTTCCGTTTGTAGCAATGCATATTCCCGAATAATTTCCCTGAAATAAATCAAAGCCTACATTTCTTTCCCAAACGTTTAATCTTAATTTTTCTCCTGTTTTATTATCCAAGAATTCTTTTTCTTTATCATAGTTCAGCCACTTATCGTAATTCAGGTTATTTTTTATAAAATCCTGTTTTGTTTGTAAATTAGCTTTTCCAATGTCTGTATTTTCATCATAAAGGAAATTATTGTAATTTATTTTGCTTTGTTCTATTGATGATGAAATTGTTGATATCAAATTTGGTAAAATATCTTTATGTTGTTTCATGTTTAATGTATCGAGCCTGTCTAACATTGCAGGGATTGTGCAGGAATATTCGCCTGCAAAATTTCGGTTATTTAATTCAGGGTTGTTTGTGAGGTTTTTAATATATTTTATTCCAATTTCCGATAAGTCTTTTGAATTTATTTTATTATTTTTGTTTAAATTATTTATTTCATTTATAAAAACATCCTCTTTACCTATCTTTTCAAAACCGTTATAAAAATCCAAAATTTTAGTTTTATTTTCCGGCTCGGATATTTTTGAAGTAACTTCTCTTATTAAATTTAAAAATTCATAATTTTCAGGCAGATTATCTACATTTGATGTTATTCTTGTAACCTTATCAATTTTTCTGTCCAGCTGAAAATTTAAACTCGGATTACCTGCCAGCATAATTGCTTTGGTAATTTTGAGTGCATTATCATTAAAATAATTTTCAACATTTTCATCTGTCCATTTTTTTTCATCAGCATAATTCAAATTATTTTTTTTATTTTTTGCATTTAAGAGAAATTCTTGATATTTTAAATTTAATTCGTCTTTTATTTTTTTTGCATCATAATTTGTTAAATCGGCAAATTTTAAAACTTCAAGTTTTTCTTCATTGTTTTTATCCTTCATATAAGGAAGGCATTCATCTACATAAGAAACTACACCTTCAATGTATTTTTTAGAATTTTCATCTAAAGTTTTTGAACCCTGAATAGCTTCATTTAAAATATTTATTTCTGCAATTTTTAATTTTTTTGTATCAATTTCGCTTATGGTTTTTTCTGCATCTGCTTCAATCTGTTTCATGTTATAAGGAGCAAACAGTACTTTTATTTCATTTTTTAAGTTGTCAGATGCAGGGTTTAATGCAAATAAATCATCTTCCAGTTTTTGACCTTTATTTGCAAAAGCAGTCACGTTTTGTGAAAATATGGTTTCTCCTGCTTTATCATATAGTTCGGTGCCTTTTAGATTATTTTCTTTTCTGTACAAATTTTGTAAATCATCTATTTTTTTAAATTTTTGTTTAGAATTTTCTTGATTTGAAAGCATTGCGAGCATGACACCTGCAGGCATTGCTTCAAATAAACTTTGAGTTATTTTTGCTTCTTTTGCCGATAAAGTGTTTGAGATTGCATATTGTCCTTTTTCAAGTTTTATTTCACGTGGAACTACTCCGTTAAAAGAAACACTTTTTGTAAAAGTATCATTTGGCATTGTAAATCCGTTATTTAATATATTACGTTTTTTGTTATAATTACACCTGAAAACAGGTGCAGATATATTTATCTGTTGAATCATTATTTATTTACTCCATTCCTATATTGTGTTATGCTTTATTAAAATATGAAAATAAAATTATTTGCTGATTATAGAAAATGAAACTTACAATACTTGTAGATAATACAACACGAATTGACAGATATCTTTTGGGTGAGCCTGCTTTATCTTTTTATTTTGAAGATGATAATAAAAGTTATATTTTTGATTTGGGATATAGTGATATATTTTTAAAAAATGCACAAAAACTTCAAATAGATATTAACAATATTGATTTTATAATTTTTTCGCACGGACACAATGACCATACCGGAGGACTTTTTCATCTGAAAAATTATTACAGGGAATTAAAGGAGCTGAATATAAAATTTAAAAAGCCGAAAATAACGGCACATCAAGATGTATTTACTCCTAAAACAGAAAATGGATACGGCAATATTGGCACGCCTGTTTTACTTTCAGAGTTAAATGATTTTTTTGATATAAATATTACAAATTCTTATTTTAAATTGTCCGAAAAATTATTTTATTTAGGTGAAATAACAAAAAATAAAAATTTAGAATGTATGGATGATTCAGCACTTGCTTATGTAAGTGCAAAAGGACTTATTATAATTACGGGCTGTTCTCATAGCGGAATTGAAAATATAATAGAACACGCAAAAAATATTACGGGTATTAATAAAATTTATACCGTTATCGGCGGAATTCATACCATAGATAAAAGTGATAAAGAAATTGAAGATTTAGGGCAGTTCTTTTTAAAAGAAAAAATAAAGACTATTTATCCATGCCATTGTTCCGGTTTGAAATCAAAAATAATTTTATCAAAATATATAAATATTGAAGATGTCTGCACCGGAGATATAATTGAATTTTAAACTTTATTTATTGCAAAATTTATAATCTGCTTTTAAAATCATTATATCCGAATGTTTTTATGAGTTTATAATCTCCGTTTTCTTCTTCCAAAACAATATCAGGCAGTTTCATTCCGTTAAATGTATTATTTTTAACCATAGAATAAATTGCCATATCCTGAAATTCAAGTTTTTGTCCTATTGTTAACTGTTTATCAAAAGAGTAATCTCCTATAATATCACCTGCAAGACAGGTGGCACTTGAAAGCCTGTAGGTATATTTTTTTTCGTCGGGCTTCCCCGAATTTAATAAAGGCGGACGGTATGGCATTTCAATAACGTCAGGCATGTGGCATGCCGCCGATGTATCAAGTATTGCTATTTTCATTCCGTTTTCAACTATTTCAAGCACTTCCGTAAGTAAAATGCCTGCATTTAATGCAACGGCTTCACCCGGTTCTAAATACACTTCAATATTATATTTATTCTTTATATTTAAAATACATTTTTTTAGTTTTTCAATATCATAATCATCTCGTGTTATATGATGTCCTCCGCCAAAGTTTATCCATTTCATTTTTGATAAATATTTGCCGAATTTTTTTTCGACGGCTTCCAGTGTTATTTCCAAAGCATCAGAATTTTGTTCGCATAAAGTATGAAAATGAAGTCCATCTACACATTCTAAAATTTTTTCATTCAAAAGACTTTCTATTGTGCCAAGCCTTGAAAAAGCAGAACACGGGTCATAAATAGCGTGTCCTTCCTGCGTTGAACATTCGGGATTAATTCTTAAACCGATACTTTTTCCTTTTGCTGATACATTTTTTTTATATTTTTCAATTTGGGAAGGCGAGTTAAAAATAATATGGTCGCAAATATCGGCAATTTCATCAATTTCATCTTCTCTGTATGCGGGGGAAAATACGTGATTTTCTTTTCCCATTTCTTCTTTTCCGAGTTTTGCCTCGTATAATCCGCTTGCGGTTGTTCCTGCAAGATATTCCCCTATAAAAGGATATAGAGAATACATTGAAAATGCTTTTTGTGCCAGTAAAATTTTACATCCTGTTTCATCGGATATTTTTTTTAAAATTTCAAGATTTTTTTTAATTTTTGATTTTTGAATAATATAACATGGAGTTTTTAAATCTTTTTTTTTCACTTTGCAGACCTTTATTAAATTTTTGTCGCTAAAGACGGTGCAATTGAGATAAATTGTCTTACGAGCTCTTTATCCCATTGAATACCTGCACCTTCTTCCAAAATTTTGCACGCTTTTTCAACACTCATTCCTTTTCTGTAAGGTCTGTTGCTGATTAGAGCGTGATAAGTATCTGCAATTGCAACAATTCTTGCCGCAAGCGGTATTTCTTCTCCTTTAATTCCACAGGGGTATCCTTTACCGTTCCACTGTTCGTGGTGATATTTTACAATCGGAATTAAATCGTGAAGTACGGGGTTTGGTTCTAAAATTTTTTGTACTGCAATCATCGGATGTTGTTTAATAATATTAAATTCTTCTTCGGTTAATTTTGACGGCTTATTTAATACATCTTCGGGAATACCTATTTTCCCTATATCATGAAGCAGTGAGCCGAGTTTTATCCTTTCAACTTCTTTATCGGGCAAATTAATTGCCTTTGCAAGAGCTACGGAATATCTTGAAACGGAAGATGAATGATCTTTTGTATATTTATCTTTAGCATCTATAGCACTTGCGAGTGATGTTACAATTTCAATTAAATGATTTTGCGATAGTATATTTTCATTTTGGAATTGTTCAACGAGTGCTTCTTCAAAATTAATACCGAGTTGTGAATGTCTTTTTGCCATGACAGCGGCAAAAGAATTAAGTGCCGTATCATCCCAAAAATCGTAGTCCTGAGCTGATACTATAGTGGAGCGTCCGTTTGTGTATCCTCTTGTTTTTGAAACAAGAACTGCCTGCTCTGCTAAAATTAACAGCTTTTCTTTATCCGTTGAATCATCGGGATAAGTTGATATACCGACAGAAACTTTATTTACATATCCGATATCATCTACCTGACAGCAGGACAGTGAATATGTTAAATATTCAGCCATATATTTAGCTTCTTCTGCATTCATATTTTTCAAAATAACGGAAATTTTATCTCCGCCATATCTTGCCGCCACATCCTGTTTTTTTATACATTCATTTATTTTATTTGCAACTGCTCTTATTACATCGTCACCTTTTGAATGCCCGTATTCTCTGTTAATCTGTCCCATATCGTTAATATCAAAAATAGCAACGGAAACTTTTGTTTTATTCTTTTTTGCCAACGATAATTCTTGTGATAAAAGTTCGTGAAATCTTCTGTGTGAATACAAATTTGTCAATGCATCAACATAAGATTTTTGACCTGCTTTATCAGTTAAATTATTATTTTGAATTAATAAGCCTAAATTTGTAACGGCTAACTGATATAAGTTTGCGTGATTTTGTAAATTTGTATCACTGACAATTCCAACGCAGATGTTTTTATCGCAAATTTTTACGGGGATTATTAAACTTGCTAAATTTGCAAAAGACGGCAGTTTCAAAAATGCGGAATTATCGAAAAAAGCAGGCTCACCGCTTTTTATGGCTTTTACTATTTCATTATCATCTTGATTTAAAAATACTTTTAGAGAATAAACATTAAAACTTTTATCAAGAAGTCTTATTTCAATTGTATTTGATTGTTCCCGAATAATACCGATTGCAGTGTACAAATTATTTAATTTATTTATAAATAAATTATGAAAAGAATTTAAAGTTTCTTTTGGTTCCTTGTGTTTTTTTATAATTTCATTTGTTTCTTTAACAAAGCCTGCATAATCAACAATTCCATAAGTTTTTTCATTATGGTGTCCGATTATTCCGTGCGTATTTTTTACGGAAGAAATTCCGCTCCCTAATATATTAATTTTAGCAATTAAACCCGACTTATCTATCGGATTTGTTATTTGATTTGGGGGAGAGAGCGAAATTTTATTATTATATGAATTTAATTGTTGATTATCGCTTTTCATTATCATACCTGACTATGTTTTATTATAAGACCGTAAATAAAAAAAATTGCTGTTTTTTAATAAAATTTAACACATTTATACATTAATCTTAACATAAACACTTGTAAATATCTTTTTTTATGTTTATTTTTGATAAATTCGTAATCATTTTGTTATAATCATTTGCTATACAAAAACCGTTATTGTGAACATATTTGTATGAAACCGCCATTACCTTTATTATTGAAATATTCGGACTGTTTTTATCAAAACAATCTAATCTGGTTTCGCAAACTATTTTATCCTTATTGTATTTAATATATGCTTTAAATACTGTAAATCAAATTTAAAATATGTATGATAAAATAAAAAAGGCAGATAGTATGTTCCATAAAAGCTGTAAAAAAGGCAGATAAATGAAAAAACCTTTAATATCGGTAATAGTTCCGGTTTATAATGTTCAAGATTATATAAAACAGTGTTTAGACAGCATTCTAAGCCAGACTTTTCCCTATTTTGAAGTTATTTGTGTTAATGACGGTTCGACTGATAATTCAAGAAAAATTTTAGAGGAATATCAAAAGAGGGATTGCAGAATTAAAATTGTTGATAAAGAAAACGGCGGTTTGTCTTCCGCACGCAATGCAGGTATGAAAGCTGCTCAGGGAGAATTTTTCAGCTTTATTGATTCTGATGATTGGGTTGATAAAACATTCCTTGAAAAACTTTATAAAAGTATTCAAGATACAAACAGTGATATTTCAATCTGTGCGGTTCATCAGTTTGATGAAATAAAACAGACGAATGATGATTCAAATCCTTATTATACACTGGAATTTTTTGATAAAACCTTTGACGGTGTTTCTTTTTCTTATAAAGAAACAAAACCTTTTATTATGGATGTTTGTGTTATGGCATGGAATAAGCTGTATCGACGCAGTTTAATAGAAAAATATAATGCAGTATTTCCTGACGGACTTATTTTTGAGGACGGCCCGTTTTTCTTCACCATATTTTTCAAAACACAAAATGTTTCAATTGTTAGAGATTTTCTTTATTATTATAGGATAAACCGTAAAAATTCAATTATTCAAAGGGCGGGAGAACAGTTCCTTGATGTTATTGATGTTTCTGAAATTATGTTTAATAAAATTAAAGATTTAGATGATTTTGAAGAAATCCGATATACTTTTTTCAGAAAAAAAGCTGAAGATTTTATATTTCGTTTTGAACATCTCAATTCCAAATATAAAAAGGCATTTGCCGATAAATTAATAAGCGAAAGTTCTCTTATTTCAGAGGCTTCCGCTCTCGAAAATAAAGTAAGAGGAAAATTCAGGTATAATTATTTTTTATTTAAAAATTTGATTACGGGTGATATAAAATACTACGAAAAACAAAAATTTAAAATAAAATCTATGTATAAAATAATGGAAATTTTATATAAAGAAGACGGTTTCTATTTCCTCAAGTATAAAAAACATATCCTTAAATTCAAAAAACACCCAAAAATTTTGGATATTTATTACAATAATGATAAAATTTATGTACGAATATTTAAAAAAATAAAATTCGATTTCACATTTAAATATTCCGAATTGGAGAAGTTTAACGAAGATGACTAAAGTATCAATAATAGTACCGTTTCATAATGTTGAAAAATATATTTCCAAATGTCTTACAACGCTTATGTATCAATCACTAGAAGATATTGAAATCATCTGTGTTAACGATGCAAGCACCGATGCTTCAAAAGAAATAGTACAAAATTATATTGAGCATGATAATCGTATAATTCTTTTAAATACCGAAATTCTTTCGGGGCAGTCTTATGCGAGAAATATAGGACTTGAAGTTGCTTCAGGCGAATATATAGGTTATGTTGACAGTGATGACTGGTGCAGTCTTGATATGTTTGAAAAAATGTATAATTCTGCAAAAAAAAGTAATTCCGATATTACAATGTGCGGTGCCGAATTATATGATGATATTGAACAGAAATTCTATACAGATGATTATTACGGATTAAAATCTTTTGAAAAATTTAAAAATGATGTTTTTAACGCAGATGCTGCAAAAGATATTATTTTAAGTAATCCTGCCGTTTTGTGGAATAAAATATACAGGCATGATTTTCTTCTTGATAATAATATCAAATTTCAAGAAGGATTTATTTATGAAGATTTACCTTATTCAATGGAAACATTCATAAAAGCTCAAAAAATAAATATAGTAAATGAAAATCTTTATTTTTACAGGCAAAATCGCAGATTTTCAACTATGAAAAACTCCGATAAAAAAGTTTATGACAGAATACCAATGGTTGAATTAACATGGAATATTCTGCAAAAAGCAGAATTTTTCCCCGAAAAAAAATCCGAAATCATAAGCTGGATTATTGATGATATTTTTCACAGATACACTCTTTTAGAGGAAAAATATTATCAGGACTATTATAAAAATATGAAAGAATTTTTCATAAAAATTAATGAAACAATAACGGAAGAAGATAGGGAAGTCCTTTCTCTAAAAAGTTATTGCAGAGATGAGTTTGATGCAATTGTAAACGGTTCGTATTTAGATTTTTGGAAATTTTTAATAGAAAAATATAAAACCGCAAATCAAAAAATTAAAGATACCGAATACAGATGCAGTCTTGATATTAAGGCAATTAAAGACTATCTTGAACAATTTAAAATTGAAAAAGAAGAAGAAAAAGAAAAAATAATCGAATGGTGGAAAGAACATACTGAAAAAACCGTAGCAGAATCAGTAAAAGCTGCTATAGATGAACAATATATTTTTATGAAGGCGGAAAAAGATTTTGAATTAAAACAAATATATGATGAATTTCAAGAAAAACTTACAAGACAGGAGTTTGACCTTAAATCATGGCAGGCTGAATCGGTTAGGCAGGTGAGGGAAAAACTTACAGCCGATTACGAATGGAAACTTGAAGAACAGCGGCAGCATTATCAGGAGTCCTTCATAAAACAAAAAGATTATTATGAAAATAAATATTTATTGGTTAAAATATTATTAAAATTCTATAAAAAAAGAGAACAGCTTAAAAATAAAATAGGTAAAATATTAAAGAAAAATTAGGTCGCTTATGGCTCGTAATGATGAACTTTTAATGAAGCTCGAAAGAGAATTTCAAAAAAAATATGAAGCACAGAGAAAATTTTACGAAAGTAAAATTCAGGTTCTGCAGTCCGAATTTGACTACTATAAAGAGAAAATGAGGCTTGAACTCGAAAACAAAGTTAAATGGGCGAAAGAGGAAGTTACATCATATTATAATGTTAAATGTAGTGAAGATAATCAAAAATTAAAATCATACTATGAAGAACAGCTTAATTCACAAAAAAACTGGTACGAAGAAGAAATAAAAAAAAGACAAAAAGAAACCGAAAATTGGCATATAAATAATCTCGAAGAAAAACTTGCTCAAATAAAAAATCAATACGAAGCCGAAATTCAAAAATTAAAAAATGAATTACAAATTCAGGAAGAAACATTCAATACTTTCATTGAAGAACAGAAAAAATTATATGAAGAACAAATAAGACCGTTCAAAAAATTAATAAGATTACGTAATAAAATTGGAAATAAATTTGTCTTTTTTGAAAGATTTAAAAAAAACGCTGATACGACTAACGATGAAAATGAAGCATATAAGTTAAATACGTGCGAAAATCCAAAGGTATCCGTTATACTTCCCGTATATAATGTCGGTAAATATCTCAGGCAATCACTTGACAGTCTTATAAATCAGACATTAAGCGATATAGAAATTATATGTATTGACGATGGTTCGACTGATGATTGCTACGATATTTTAGAAGAATATAAACAAAAAGATTTTCGTATTAAAGTTGTACATAAATCAAATAAAGGAACGGGGGCAGCAAGAAATGACGGTTTAAGACTTGCAAAGGGAGAATGCATAGGCTTTGTTGACCCTGATGACTGGGTAAAACCGGATATGTTTGAAAAACTTTATAATGAAATCAAAGAAAAAAATTTGGATATTGCAATGTGCATGCCTGACGGCTACGATGAAAAAAATGCAATAAATGCACCATTCCCTTATTTTATTGATGATAATTTTAAAAATGTTATTGATAATAAAGTTTTTAATTGGAAAGATTTATCTCCGTTTCAGTATCCTATGTGCGTATGGAATAAACTTTATACTAAAAAACTTTTTGATGATAATAATATTGATTTTGCGGAAGGTCTTGATTTTGAAGACCATAAAGTCATATTTGCAGCACTTTTAACTGCAAAAAGAATATTTTTTATACGTGAAAAATTATATGTATACAGATTTAATCGTGAAGGTTCCGTTTTAACTGATAATAACCGCCGATTAATTGACCATATAAAAATTTTCGATATCGTTGAAAATATAATGAAAGAAACAAATACTTTTGATACTCTAAGAAACGATTTTTTGACTTACAAAATTCATAATCTTCTTTATTATTATGGAATGATAAAAGATGAATATAAAAAAGAATATTATGATGCAATGGTACAATCGTTAAAAGATACAAATTTATCTAAGGACGAATATAACATTCTCAGCAGTAAATATCCTGATTTAAAAAACATAAATTTCTAAAATAAATTGCGAAACCGTATTAGATTTCTTAATATATTATAATTTATTGCAATATTTGCCTGCAATCCGCATTAGTTCCGACTTTTCCTGCTTATCGAGAGTTACAAGCGGTTTTCTTACAAACTCTTTAATAATTCCTGCTTCTGCTAGAGCTGCTTTAATCGGAACAGGATTCGGAGCCATAAATATCTTCTTAAACATAGGATATAACTGAATGTGCATTCTAAGAGCTTCATTAATTTTACCGGATTTAAAAAGTTTAATCATTTCTTTTATTTCTCTGCCTGCAATATGAGAAGCAACACTGATTACACCGTAAGCCCCAAGACTAATCATCGGAAGTGTTAATGAATCATCGCCTGAATATATAAGAAAATCATCAGGTGAAAGCATTTTTATTTCACTGATTAAATCTAAATCTGCATTACTTTGTTTAACTGCTGCAATATTTTTAAACTCATCAGCTAATTTTGCAATTGTAGCAGGCTGCATATTAACTCCGGTTCTTCCCGGAATATTATACAAAATTATCGGTAAATCTACAGATTTTGCAATTGAGCTGAAATGTTCATACATTCCTTTTTGCGAAGGCTTATTGTAATACGGCACAACGGTAAGAATTGCATCAGCACCCGCTTCTTGAGCTTTTATTGAAGATTTTACGGCTGTTTCCGTGCAGTTTGAACCTGCTCCCATAATTAATTTTACTCTGCCGTTTACTGTTTTTTTGACAAATTCAAACATCTGAGCTTCTTCTTCGTGAGTCAAAGTCGGTGTTTCACCTGTTGTTCCGGCAACAAGAATTGCATCAGAGCCTGTTTCTATAAGATGCTCTATCAATTTTTCAAAAGATTTATAATCAACAGATAAATCCTCATTAAATGGAGTTATCATTGCAGTAATTACTTCACCTGCATTATAACGCATATTTATACCTCTTTTTTCTTTTTGTTCAAAAGATATTTATTCTTTTAATTAATTTTACCGATTAAAAAGCTTGAAATTCTATAACTTTTTCTGCAATTCGAACTGTATTTAATGCGGCACCTATTCTAAGGTTATCTGCAACACACCAGAAAGAAATTGCATTATCAAAAGCTATATCTTTTCTAATTCTTCCGACATAAACGGGATTTGTACCTGCAGCCATAACTGCAGTCGGATAATCATAATTTTTTATATCATCAATAACTTTTACTCCCCAAGCATTTTCCAACAGTTCACGAGCTTTTTCGGGAGATAATTCTTTTTCAAATTCAACCGTAACAGCTTCCGAATGTCCTATAAATACGGGAACACGAACTGCCGTGCAGGAAATTGGAGTATCAGGCTTTAAGTGAAGAATTTTGCGAGTTTCATTAGTTACTTTCATTTCTTCTTTTGTATAACCGTTATCGCAAAAATCATCTATCTGAGGAATACAATTATAAGCTATAGGTTTTTTAAACTTAACATTTTCAAACGGTCTGTTTTCGTTAACTGCAATTGTATTTTCTCTAAGCTCGTTAATAGCGGCAAGTCCTGCTCCCGATACCGATTGATATGTACTTACTACCATTCTTTTTATTTCCGCAAAATCATGTAAAGGTTTTAATGCAAGCATTAATTGTGAAGTTGAGCAATTTGGATTTGCAATTATTCCGTTATGAGTTTTAATATCATCATCATTAACACCTGCAATAACAAGCGGAACATCTTTTTCCATACGAAATGCACTGGAGTTATCAATATATACTGCACCACGCTTAACTGCTTCGTGTGCGAGAGCAAGACTTGTTGAACCTCCTGCCGATGCCAAAACAATATTGATACCTTCAAAAGCCTCGGGAATTGCTTCTATAACGGTATAACTTTTGCCTTTAAACTCTATAGAACTCCCTGCACTTTTTTTACTTGCAAGAAATTTAATATCTTCATACGCAACATTATTTTCTTCCAAAATTTTAAGTATGTTTCTTCCAACAACACCTGTTGCACCTAAAACAGCCAATACCGGTTTTTTCATAATTTAATTCCTTACTTTTGCATTTTCATATTTTCAGTATTTTATAAATAACACATTATTATCTATAATCAGTATACACTTAAATTATCTGATAAAATTATTATGATTACAAGTAATGACAAATACGACAAATATTAATTTTTGTAAATTTTTTACTATTATCCTAAAGAAATATCTAAATTAAGCCGAAGACATATTTGCAGTCAGGATAAGCATGATATAAAAAGAAAAGAGGTAAACATGGCAGAAGATTTTTCAGTAAAAAATACAATCGGCGGAATTGCAACAAACACTCAACGAAAACACCTGGTAAGTGACTTAGAGGAAAATGTCAAAAATAATTTATTTTCAGGACTGAATAACAGTGGTAAAGATGCCCCCCTTGCTGATGTTGAAGAAGATTTTGCTCAATTTATGGCAAATTATTTACCTGATGAAGGACAGCGAAATTTATATGTTGCCGATAAGGTTCAAGAATATTCACAGATGGCAACTGCAGATCAAGCAATGAGAGAAGTTAACGGCGAGACGAATAAAAAAGCTGACAGATATGCCAGGGATATGCAGCATGAATTTGAAGATAACGTTAAACACTCCGGATATCGAGGCGGATATCAAGGCGGATATCAATATGAACACCAAAATTATGACAGTGTAAACGTATTGGATCATTTGGGTACTGATTCCGGAATAACTGTAGCAGAACGGGATACTTCTGATGAAACTTTAAAGAAATTAGGCTTTAAAGTCGGTGAAGAAGATGGAATTTATACATACGAAAATGGTGCTTATGGAAGAAGTTATGTAAATGAAAAAGGACAAAACGTAAAGAATTATATTAAAATGCTTACGGATAAAGATGGAAATAACTACCTTGTTTCTACAAATATAACTGAAAATAAAATGACACAAGAAGACGGAACTGAAAATATTTCTCGTAATGTTAAAACAAATGCATACTCCATTAATAAAAATGCGACTTTAACATTAATCACCGATCCTGCACAAATAAAAAAGGGAGGTGAATTAGGTACAGTAAAGTTAGATGAAAAATACAATGCACTTACTGATGAGCAGAAGGGGCAAGTTGATGCTCAAGTAAAAAACCAAAATTGGGAAAGTGTATATAAAGATTTCAAAGACGGAAAAGATGATTTAAGCAATTGGTCGCAGACTTTCCAAAATGTAGGATGGCAGCCTGAATTAGCGGATGCAATGCAAGAACAGGTGAAACAAAATGTGGATATAATAAGTCAGGTTGATGCAAATGACGGTAAAATAACGAATGCTGACAGAGAAAGATTGGAAAAAGCAGGCATCCAAATGACGGATTTGTCTAAAATGCTTGGTAAACCTATAGTAAATGCAGAAACCAGAGATTCTATCCCTCCGCTCTTAAATGAAAATAAACCACAGGAAGATAAAGGTGTGCCGGAAGAACGGAAATTGGAAGAATAACCGCCTACACCTTATGATCGTCCGGATAAGACATTATAATATTAATAATTTAAC